>JAIOOZ010000214.1 GCA_021414185.1 Betaproteobacteria bacterium | reverse complement strand
TAGCATTTTTCGAGGTAGCAGCGGTCCGCCATCTGGCCCAGGATGTCGGCGGTGCCCAGCAGATTGCCGATGACGCGAAATATCGGCTGCGGCAGGCGGATTTTCTCGATCGGCACTTCATAACCGGTGAAATGCACCACGCGGGCCGCGACCTTCGCCAGATCCTCCATACCGATCTGCGGCAGGTAAGCACGCAGGTAGCGGGCGCCGCGCGAGACATGGGTCAGAGTGTATTCGGCGCCGTTCTCGTGCCGGGTGTCGTTGCGGCGACGTATGTAGCCGCAGTCGTGGTAGAGCGCCAGGATGACGCCCAGGCAGAAGAGGCGCGCCTCCAGCGGTTCACGTCCGGCCCTTTGGTAACCGTGGAGCAGCCGGGCCATCGCCAGCGTGACATCCAGCACGTGCTGGGTGTCGTGGTAACCGGTGTCGCAGGGGTAATACCCGGGGTGCTCGCCGGCATACAGCGCAGCGAAATCGACGAACGCGCGGTCGAGCGTCGTGACGTCGGCTTTTCGATACAAATCAAGGTAGATGCGACGGACTTCTGCGGCAACGGTTGCAGCGTCGGTGGTCTTTACACTGTTGGTGACATCGTAGTCACTGCGCCGCTGTTGCATACCCACCGCCCTTTCGCGCAAAAAAAACCGTCATCTTCTAGGCTGCGCGACGTATTAAACTATAATGGCAACCGGTAATCAATAGGCGGCGGCCCGTAGCGCGGCAAGCAGGGAGCAGGCGGAAGATTTCTCAACGCCATGCGGCAGGCATCGACAGTTCTTGAACGGTTTCATCATGCAGCGCATAAAAACAAGAGTGATTTTGCTTGGTAGCCCCGGTTGACATAAAACGCCTCCACGGCTGATTTCAATGCATCCACAAACCATATACACGAAGACCACCAAGGGCGTGTTGGAGGTCAAGAACAAGACGCTCCGCCTGCCGCGCGAGCTCGGGCTGGTGTTTCTTACCGTCGACGGCAAAGTCAAGGTCGCGGACCTGGCGAAAAAAGCCGGTCTCACCGAAGCAGAAATTCCACCCGCCCTGGAAAAACTGCTCGCCGAAGGTTACATCACCGTTTTTGCGGAGGCCCCCGCCGCCGGCAATGCGGCCGCTGCCGACGACCTCGATCTCGACTTCACTTCGCCCGCCAAAGTCGCTCTGCTCAATACCGAAGCTGAACAGCGCTCCAAGGCCGAGGCTGAAGCCAAGGCACGCGCGGAAACCGCAGCCCGCGCCGCCGCCGAGGCCAAGGCGCGCCAGGAAGTCGAAGCGCGCGCCCGTGCCGCTGCCGAAGCCAATGCCCGCCAGGAAGCCGCTGCCAAGCTGAAAGCCGAAGAGCAGTCGCGCGCAGCAGCCCAGGACAGCGCGAAGGCGCAAGGCGAAGTCAACGCCGCCACCGGCGACAAGGCCAAGGCCGAAGCCGAAGCGCGCATGCGCGCAGCCATGGCGGCCAAAGCAGCGGCCGACGCCGAAGCCAAAGCCCGTGCCGCTGCGGAGGCGAAAGCCAATATAGAAGCACAAGCCAAGGCCAAGGCCGAAGCGGCCGCTCGCGTCGAAGCCGAAGCCCGCGCGAAGGCGGAAGCCGAAGCCCGCGCCCGCGCGCAGGCGGAAGCACGCGCGCGCGTCGCGCTCGAAGCAAAGATGCGCGCCATGGAAGAGGCGCTGAAACAGGCTGAAGAACGCGCCAAGACCGAAGCCGAAGCACGTGCGCGTGCAGAAGCAGAAGCTAAAACCCGCACCGAAGTCGAAGCCAAGGCGCGGGCGGAAGCGGAAGCGCGCGCCAAGGCCGCCGAAGCCGCCATCGTAGAGGCGAAAGCGATGGCGGAAGCTGCCGCCACCGCCAAAACGGAAGCCGAAGCGCGCGCGCAAGCCGAAATCGCCGCGCGCAATGCCGCCGAAACACGCGCTGTCGGGCAGGTCGAGGAAAAAATAAAATCCGAAGCCGAGGCGCTGGCGCGCGCGGCTGAAACCGCGCGCCAGGAAGCACTCGCCAAAGCGGAAGAAGCGGCGCGCGCACTTGCCGCAGCCGAAACGCGCATGAAAGCCGAAGCCGAAGCGCGCGCCGCGGCCGAAGCCAAGGCAAATAGCGAAGCGGAGCGGCGCGCGCAGGAGCAGGCCGACAAGCTGCAGCGCGAAACCGAGCTGCAAATCGCGCGCGAAGAAGCCGAAGCGAAAATGCGCGCCGAATTCAAGGTGCTCGAAGACAACATCCGCCAATCGCGCGAAGAAGCCCAATCGCGCGAAGAAATCGAGCGCAAGGCACGCCAGGAGGCCGAGGTGCGCATCGCGGCCGAGCGCAAGGCGCGCGAAGAAGCCGAAGCCCGTGCCGCCACGGAAATCGCGGCGCGCGAGGAAGAAATCCGCAAAGCGCGCGTGGAAGCCGAATCGAGGGCCGTCGCCGAAGCCAAGGCACGGGAAGAGTTTGCAGTCGAGCGCAAGGCGCGCACCGAAGCCGAAGCCCAGGTTGCGGCGGAACGCCAGTCGCGTGACGAGGTAGTCGGCAAGGCGCGCGAGGAAGCCGAGAACCGCGCCCGCGCGGAAGTCGAAACACGCATCGCGGCGGAGCGCAAGGTGCGCGAAGAAGCCGATGCGAAGGTCGCGGCGGCGCGCGAGGAAGCCGAGCGCAAGGCGCAGATCGAAGTCGAAGCGCGCATTGACGCCGAACGCAAGGCGCGCGAAGAAGCCGAGCGCAAACGCGAACAGGCCGAAGCCCAGGCCAAGCAGGCGATGCAGATCAGCGCCACCGCCGAGAAACTGATCCGCGAAGCCGCCAGCAAGGAAACCTCGGTCGCCGAAAAGTCGCGCGACGAGGCGCACAAGATGCGCGACGAAGCTCAGCGCATGCTCGACTCCGCGCGCCTGCAGCACGAGCAGGCGGTAGCCAAAGCGCAGGCCGAGATGATGGCGCGCGTGCACGCCGAACAAAAAGCGATCGCCGAAAAACGCGCGCGCGCCGCGGCCGAAGACCGCGCCAAGCAGGAAGCCGTCGCACGGGTGATGCAGGAACACCAGATGCGGCAGAACGCCGAGAAGGACATCCACGCCAAGGTCGAAGCCGAAATCAAGGCGCGCGCGCAGGCCGAATTTGACGCCGAAGTGAAAGCGCGCACCGAAGCGCAGTTGCGCGCCGATACCGTGGCGATGCAGAAGGCCATGGAGCAGGAGCACGCCGCGGCCAAGGGCATGACCGTAAGCGCAACGCGCAAGGCGCCGGTCAAATGGGGACAAGTCATCATCTTCGGCCTCATACTGCTGGTGGCCGCGGGCGTCGGCATCCTGCAGGTGGCGCCTCTCAACGGCTACATTCCGGGCGCCGAAAAAATCCTCTCCGAACGGCTGCAGGAGCCGGTGAACATCAGCGGGCTGCGGTTTAACCTGTTCCCCTCTCCGCAACTGAAGATCGAACGTATCGCCATCGGCAAGGGGCAGGACGTGCGCATCGAGTCGGCGACCATGGCCGTGTCTTCGCTGGCGATACTCGATGAGCGCAAGGAAATCGACGAAATCGATTTGTCCGGCGTCATCATCGACCAGGACGCGTTGCCGCGGCTTGCCGCGTGGGCGCAGGCACCGAACGCAGAACCCCTGCGCGCGAATTTCAGCGCCCGCGCCTGGACACCGCCGGTCGGACCGCGCGTCGAGTTCTCCGATCTCTCCGCCACTGCGACGCTGACCCGCGATCAGGCCAACATCTCCAACATCGACGGCCGTGTTTTCAGCGGAGCGCTCAAGGGTTCGGTCGTCCTCAAATGGGGCTCGGCCTTATCGGCGGAAGGCGAATTGACTCTCAGGGGTGCGGACGTCGGCCAGGTGCTCGCGGGGTTCACGCGCGATTTCATCGCCAGCGGCACGCTCGAAACCGCAATGAAATTCACCACGCAGGGGCAAACGCCGGACGAACTGTTCGCCGCGCCGCGCGTCACCGCCAACTTCGCGCTGCAAAAAGGCACGCTCAGCAACCTCGACCTCGTGCGCGCCATCCAGTCGACCAGCCGCACCGGGCTGCGCGGCGGCAAAACGCCTTACACCGAAATCACGGGCGAGGCGCAAGCCGCCGGCAACCGCATCTCCTATCGCAATCTCAAACTCTCCGCCGGACCGCTGAACGCCACCGGCGCGGTGGACGTATCGCCGGCCGCGGAACTCGCGGGCCGTCTCAACGTCCAGCTCGGGACCCAGAGCGTATCGATCGCGCGCGGCGTGCTCAACGTCAGCGGCGGCATGAAGGACCCCCTGCTCGGCCAGTAGTGCGGGGCGGGCGCCTTTGCCGGCCGTTGACGGATTTGCACACACCACACTCCAAGGCACGCCCCGCGATGAACGTCATCAACCCGTGGTACCAGCTCGGCTACATCATCCCCCATCTCTACACCGACATGGATGCGTACCAGTTCTACCGCGTCGCACCCGAAGGCATGGTGGTGATCACGACCGGCCTCAATCTCACCGAGTACAGCCTGGCGGCGGTCGAGCGCGAGCTGCCCACGCTGTGGGAGCGCTTCGATCTCCTCGCGAAGAAAAAAGCCGACCGCATTTCATTGAGCGGAGTGCCGGTCGCCGCTGCACTGGGCCGCAAAAAAATGCTCGAGATACTTGCCGCGGCCGAAGCGCGCACCGGGTTGCCATGCGACACCGACCTCGAAGCACACATCGCGACGCTGCAGCGCCTGGGTGCCACGAAGATCGCGCTGGCGACGCGCTGGCCCGAGGCGGTAAATTCGGCTTTGACGCGTTATCTGGCGGAGGCCGGCATCGAAACCATCGCCTGCCGCTCACGTTCCCGCACGCTGACCGAAAACAAACAGACGCTGGCGTCCGACGACCACGAGCTCGCGCTAGAGCTCGGCCGCCAGGTACTTAAGGAAACGCCGGCTGCGCAGGCGTTGCTGATGCCCGGCGGACTCTGGTTCGCGATCTACGCCGTGCCGATACTGGAAGCTGAATTCGGCGTGCCGGTGCTGCTCAACATCACATCGACAACGGCACAGGCGCTCCGCGCCGCGGGCCCGCGCATGCTGCAGCGCCCCGACCCGCGCTGGGGCAAAGTGATGGCGAGCGTCTGAAAGGCTGCAGCGATACAGCACCGGCGCCGGGCAGTCCGTTCAGCTTTCCAGCCAGAACGTCACCGGCCCTTCGTTGACCAGCGACACGCTCATATCGGCGCCGAAACGGCCGCACATGACATTGCCGTGACGCGCGTGCGCCTGCACCGCCAGGTAATCAAATAACTCGCGCCCCAGCGCCGGCGCCGCCGCCGTGGAAAACCCCGCGCGCGTGCCGCTTTTGGTGTCTGCCGCGAGCGTGAATTGCGGCACCAGCAAAAGACCGCCGCCAATCGTGCGCAAGTCGAGGTTCATTTTCCCCGCTGCGTCGGGAAACACGCGGTAACCGAGCAGGCGCTCGAGCAAACGGTCGGCGCGCGTCTTGTCGTCACCGATGGCAACTCCTACCAGCACGAGCAGGCCCTGCCCTATCGCTGCAATCTCCTCGCCCTCGACGACGACGCGGGCGGAGCTCACGCGCTGCAATAAACCTATCATGCTGTACTGTTTTTTCGGTGACGGCGTGCCGCTGCCAGCAACCTGAACCACGTGCGCGGAGTCTTCATTCCCATTTCTCCCGTTGGGCAGGCAAGCTCACCGAGCTTTACAGCTGCCGCCAATAGTCGGC
>JAIOOZ010000213.1 GCA_021414185.1 Betaproteobacteria bacterium | reverse complement strand
ATTGAGTTCGACCACGGGCGACGGCTCCACCTGCGCAAGCAAATCATACAGGCCGACGATTTCACGCCAATCGGTGGCGGCGGCGTTGGCCGCTTCGGCGTGCACCGCTGAAATCGCGGCCTGCAGGCAGTACGGTCCGGGGCGGCGCAGCGGCAGCGCACGCTCGATCAGCGCGACGCCTTCGGCGATCATTTGCCGGTTCCAGCGCGCGCGGTCCTGTTCGTCGAGCAAAATGAGATCGCCGGAAGCTGAAGCACGCGCGGCGCGGCGCGATTCATGCAGCAGCATCAGCGCGAGCAGGCCCATCGCTTCGGGTTCCGGCAGCAGCTCGACCAGCAGCCGCGCGAGGCGGATCGCTTCGCCCGACACGTCGTGCCGCGTCAGCGATGCGCCCGATGATGCAGAGTAGCCTTCGTTGAACACCAGGTAGATCACGCGCAGCACGCTGTCGAGCCGCTCCGCGAGTTCGTGCGGCGCCGGTACCTGGTACGGGATTTTCGCGTCGCGGATTTTATTTTTGGCGCGCACGATGCGCTGCGCCAGCGTCGGTGCGCCGGTGAGAAATGCCGCGGCGATTTCCTCCGTCGTCAGACCGCACACTTCGCGCAGCGTGAGCGCGACCTGCGCATCGGGCTGCAGTGCGGGGTGGCAGCAGGTGAATATCAGGCGCAGCCGGTCGTCTTCGATGTCCTCGCTGTCTGCAGTGCCTTCATCCGCGAGGTTCTCGATTTTTTCGGCGTGATCGTCGAGTGCGTCGAAGCGCGCGCGCCGGCGGATTCCATCAATTGCCTTGAAGCGGCCGGCCGATACCAGCCACGCGCGCGGATTGGCGGGCACGCCGTCCTGCGGCCATTGTTCCAGCGCCGCTCTGAACGCGTCGTGCAGCGCCTCCTCCGCAACGTCGAAGTCGCCCAGCAGGCGGATCAGGGTGGCGAACACGCGGCGCGACCCGGCGCGGTAAACGCCGTCGACGATCGCGCCCATGTCTTTGGTGGTTTCCCCGTTCATCGCCCTGGAATCTCCCGTGGCGCGCTAGTTTAAACGAGGTGGGTAATTCTTTCCGTTCCCGGGCGCAATGGGCGCCAGCGCATGCGGAAAAGGGCGCGGGTTTTACACCTGCACCGCGTCGTCGACCGGCTCGCGGCGGCGCTGGTCGCCGATCAGCCGCTCGCGCAGGACTTTTGACAGGTAGTCGATCGCATACACCGCCACGATCAGCACGATGATGATCAGGCAGGCCTCCTGCAGCTCGTAGGCCCGCAGGCGGTCCGCCAGCAGAAAACCGATGCCGCCCGCGCCGACGATGCCGAGGATAGAGGCCGAGCGCACGTTGTGCTCGAACATGTAGAGCGTATTCGACAGCATCATCGGCATCACCTGCGGCAGTACGCCGAAGCAGATGCGCTGCAGGCCGTTGCCGCCGGCAGCAACGATGCCGTCGATCTGTTTGCGGTCGAGGTTCTCGATCGCTTCGGAATAGAGCTTGATGAACGTGCCGGTCTCGACGATGGCGATGGCCATGATGCCGGCGAGCGGGCCGAGCCCGATCGCGCGCACGAAGATCAGCGCCCAGATCAGGTAGTCGAACGAGCGCAGCAAATCGGCGAAGCGCCGCGTGCCGAACTGCAGCGGCCGCGCCCGCGTCATGTTCTTCGCCGCGAAAAAACTCAGCGGAAACGCCAGCGCGGCGCCCATCAGCGTGCCGAGAAAGGCCATCGCGATGGTTTCCCCCATGACCTTGGCGAACAGCGGCAGTTGCTCGAATCCGCGCGGCGGAAAGAGCTGCGCGACGACGGTCGCGACGAACTTGGACACGCCGTGGAAAAAATCCGGCGTGAGAAAGCCGAAGCGGTATAGGCAGTAGACGGTCAGCGCGGTTGCGCCGCCCCACATCAGCCACTCGCGCAGACGCTCCGCGCCCGGCGCCGAGTAGAGGCGCGGAAAGCGCTCGCGCTCGGCGGCGATATCGGCGTCAGTGATGCTGTTTGATTGAGCGTTCATGGCTTAGTGCGAAAAACTCGCCTTGCCGATCGCGCTGTGCCGGAATTTCTCGCTGACCATGTCGATCAGCATGATGGTCGCGACTATGATCAGCAGGATCGCGCCGGCGTCGCCGAAATAAAGCAGCTGCACGGACGTGAAGAGATCGTGCCCGATGCCGCCGGCGCCGACGAAACCGACGATGGTGGCGCTGCGCACGTTCAGTTCGAGCCGCCAGAATGTGTAAGACAGGTAATTGGGCGTCACCTGCGGCAGCACCGCGAAGCGGATTTCCTCGTACCAGCTGCCGCCCGCGGCGCGGATGCCGTCGATCGGCAGCGGGCTGATGTTTTCGTTGACCTCGGCGAAGAGCTTGCCCTGCGCGCCT
>JAIOOZ010000212.1 GCA_021414185.1 Betaproteobacteria bacterium | reverse complement strand
CGCGTACGGCACCTGGCCTTTCATTTCGTGCTCGAACGGCAGCACCACGGCCTGTTGCACGGCCTGATGTCGTTCCAGCAACGATTCAACCTCAATTGGAAAAATATTTTCGCCGCCGCACACGAACATGTCGTCGTTGCGCCCGACAAAGTAATAGAACCCGTCACCGTCGCGCCGGCAGATGTCGCCGGTGTGATACCAGCCGTTCTGGATGCGCTTGGCGGTTTCTGCCGGAAGATTGTGGTACGCGAGCAGGATGCCGGGGTTTTTCAGAATGAGTTCGCCTTCGGTATCGGTGGCGCCGCCGATAAGTTTCGCTTCAGTGCCTTTATACGGCACGCCGATCGAGCCGCGCGGCCGCGGTTTGCCTTGCGGATGCGGGCCGAGAGGAACGGGGCCGCCTTCGGTGACGCCGTAGACGACCAGTGCTTCGGCATTCGGGAAATACTGATTGAGTTCATCGAGTATCTGGCGCGAGGCAGGCGCGCTGCCCATCATGACGGTGCGCACGGAAGTAACGTCGGTCGCGGCAAGCCGCTCTTTTTTCGCCAGCACCATGGAGGTCATGGTCGGCACGCCGGAGATCACGGTGCAGCGATAAGCGCCGATCGCGTCGATATAGCGCTCCGCGTTGAACTGCGGCAGCAAGGGCAGGGTTGCGCCGGCGGTCAGACCTTGCTTGATCGCGTTGAGGGCATTCTTGTGATACAGCGGAGCGGCCACGAGTATCACGTCACGCGGCGTGGTGCGGCGCGACCAGGCGAGGATGCGGCGGCTCCAGTTCTGGCTGTAATGCGAGAGCAGCACGCCTTTGGGTCGGCCCGTCGAGCCCGATGTATACGGCTGCACGGCGACCGCGTCCGGTGCGGGCTCGATTGCAGTGTGCGTGCCGGGATCGGCAAAGCGCTCGTAAGCGTCATCGCCGGTGCCGCCGAATTCAACCGCGCGCAGACCGGCGGGGCATAGCGGGCGCAGCGCCGGTTCGGTAAAGACGAGCTGCGCGCCGGCGTCTTTCAATATGAAAGCGATGGCATCGGCGGTGAGTTTGATGTTGACGGGCACCGGCACTACGCCAGCACGCATGGCGCCCAGCAATGTAGCGACGAATTCGACGCGGTTGAGTGACAGGATCCCGATTCGATCGCCGGGCTTGAGACCGGCGCGCGCGAGGCCGCGTGCAACCGCATTGCACATTGCGTCGAGCGTGCGATAACTGATTGCGCGCGGCTGCGCCGGGACGTACAGATCGAAGATGGCGGTGCGCTCGGAATGCGCGTGCGCCGCGAACAGCAATCCGAGGTTGCCGGGATAGCCGCGCGGCTCCGGCTCGGGCAGCGTGGCAGCGGCCGTCGCCGGCTCCAGGGCCGTTACGGGCAAACGATCACCTTGCCGAACACCGCGCGGTCTTCGATGAGTTTCAGGCCGGCAGCCGCTTTTTCGAGCGGCAGCACTTCATCGATTACGGGTTTCATCTTGCCTTCCTGGATGAGGTCCATCAGCGCCTTGAGGTTTTCATCGTAAAAGCTGTTGGAGCCGATGACCTTCAGTTCGAAACTCCAGATATAGCGCAGGTCTTCTTTCGGATCGAAACCGGCTGTGGCGCCGCAGACCAGGATCTTGCCGCCGCGTTTGACGCATTTAAGCGTCGGTGCCCAGGTGTCGCCGCCGGTGAAGTTGATGACGACGTCGACGCCGCCTTCGTAATTGCGGCGCTGCGGTTTGCCGAATTTCTGGATCGCCCATTTCGAGAAATCGGTGTCCTTGTAGTTGATGACATGATCGGCGCCAAGGTCTTTCAGGCGCTGGATCTTGTCGGCGCTGCTGGCGCAGGCGATGACTTCGGCGCCGAGCATTTTCGCGAGCAGCACGCAGCCCGTGCCGACGCCGCCGCTGGCGCCGAGCACCAGCACTTTCTCGCCTTTTTTGATGGTGTCATGGGTGATGATCATGCGGTGCGCGGTGCCGTATGCAACCGGCAGCGCCGCGGCTTCCTCAAAGGTCACGCCGGCGGGCATGCTGATGAGTTGATCGGCGGCAACGAGACATTTCTCGGCGAGCCCGCCGTGCAGCATTTCGCCCATCAGGCCTTTTTGTTTGTTGAGCGGGTTGACGAGCACGCGGTCGCCGGCTTTCCAGCCGCTCACGCCGCCGCCCACTTCGAGAATTTCACCGGCAATGTCGAGCCCGATGATCATGGGCATCGGCACCTTGATGCCGGGCATGCCGCGCACCGTGAAGATGTCGTGATAGTTGAACGAAGTCGCACCCACGCGGATCACGACGTGGCCGTCGATCACCTGCGGATCCGGAAAATCGGTGACGTATTCGAGGCTGTCGATGGCGCCGTGCTGTTTGAGGACTACTGCTTTCATTGCATTCTCCGGTTCTGGCGTAAGTTGGGCGGCGAGCTAGCCACGCTCGCCGGTAATGGCGAGATTCATCACGGTGTTGCTGGTCATTATTGCGGAGAGCACCATGCCGCGGGCCGCCTCAATCTGTTCGCGCGAGATGCGCTCAGCAGTTTCGCTGTCGCCGCGCGCGAGCGCCTTCACCAGCGCGCGGTGCTCGTGCTGCATTTCCTGCGAACGGTTGCGCAAGCCAAGGCCGAGATGCAGGAGCCGCGTCATCTGGTCCAGTAATTGCGAAACCATGATCGCGAGGCGTCCGTTGCCGGTCGCCTGCGCGATGGCGACGTGGAAGGCCTTGTTGGCTTCGAGAAAACGCGTGATGCTTTTGATGTCGTTGGACTGATAACCGGGACGGCATGCTTCGTCGAGCACGCGCAGCCGCTGCACATCGACCTTGCCGGCGGCCATATGCGCGGCCTGCGGTTCGAGCATCAGCCGCAGCTCGAATACGTCATGGATGTCTTTCAGCGTGATCGCGGTGACCATGTAGCCGCGGCGCGGGATGGCGCGCAGCAGGCCGTCGTGCGCGAGGCGGATCAGCGCCATGCGCACCGGCGCTTTGCCGAGACGGTAGTGGATGCACAACTGCGGTTCGGAAACCTCGGTGCCCGGCGCGATCGCGCACGTCATGATGTCGTGCTTGATGCGTTCGTATGCGCGGTCGGTCAGCAGCGGAATGGCTGGCGCGACGGCACGGGTGCGGCTGGAGGAGGAAGTGACCACGGGAGAGGGATTCTTGCGACAATTGAAATACTAGGGAGCATGGTGTGACATGTCAATCAAATCAGGCGCGGCCGGCCTGCACAGCCAGGCGCGTGATTGAGATTGGATTGATGCTCAGGTTGGGGGCGGAAGCGCCCCTTTTTGGACCGACTTGTCGCTGCCGGGGACTCCCAAGCGTTGCGCAAGTTCGGCGGGAGTCGTTCGGGAGACTAACGCCCTCTGCGTGGCGGCAGTTCCGAGAAAGGCGGGGGAGGTGCTGGTACACGCGACGTGCGGTTACCGCTTCGCACCAGCATATCGTTGATCGCATGCAGCATGAGCAGGTCTTCGACGACTTCCTTGGGAAATCCCTGGCGCGTTTCGCGTTTGTTGACGAGCAGGCTGCTGATGTACACCGCGCACGCTTCCGACGGCCACAGCACCAGCAGCTTGTCTGCAATGCGCGGAAACTGCTGTTCGATGCAGCATTCGGGAAGTCCGTCGCCGGGTTCATGCCCGGGGCGGATCGCGGAGTTGTCCCAGCGCTCGTGTTCCGAACGCGGCAGATGCTTGCGCTCGTCGAGCAAGCGGTCAAACTCCTCGTCGGATATGATTTGCGGCAGTTCGGGCAATTCCTTGCTCATGTTGCGATACCTGGCATTGCTGTCTGTAAGATCGGAGTAGTGTACGCCGGGATAAGTTCCAAGCCTATGAAATTATTCTCAAAATGTCGGCCGCAACGTGACTTTGTGCCTGCGCGGAGCGGCAATAAAACAACCAGAACCCAGGGGGCGTAATGGAGTACCGCAGGCTTGGCAGCAGTGGGTTGAAGGTGTCCTCGATTTGCCTGGGTGCCATGACTTTTGGCGATCAGACCAAGGCTGCGGTGGCGGCGCGGATCGTGGCGTCGGCTTACGACGCTGGAATCAATTTTATCGATACTGCCGACAGCTACGCCCGCGGCGAATCGGAGCGCATCGTCGGCAGGCTGATCGCGAAGCAGCGCGACCGCTGGGTGCTGGCCACCAAGGTCGCCAATCGCATGATCGCGGACGATCCGAACTCGGGCGGGCTGGGACGCAAATGGCTGATGTTTGAAATCGACGCGAGTCTGCGCCGCCTCGGCACCGGCTATATCGATGTCTACTATCTGCATCGCGACGATCCGGCTACTCCGGTGGAGGAGACCATCGCCACGCTGGGCGATCTGATGCGCGCCGGCAAGATACGTTATTTCGGGCTCAGCAATTTTCAGGGCTGGCGCATTGCCGAGTTCGTCAGCACTTGCCGCCGGCTGGGCGTTGCGCAACCGGTGGTGCTGCAACCGGTATACAACGCCATGAACCGCCTGGCCGAAGTCGAGATGCTGCCGGCGTGCGAATACTACGGGCTGGGGGTGGTGCCGTACAGCCCGCTCGCGCGCGGCGTGCTGACCGGGAAATACCTGCCCGGCGTGCGGCCGGCTCGCGATTCGCGCGCGGGCCGCAAAGACCGCCGCCTGCTGGAGGCCGAGTTTCGCGACGATTCGCTGCGCTACGCACAGCGCATCAAGGCGCATGCGGAAAAACGCGGCATGACGGCCGGCCAGTTCGCGCTGAACTGGGTGCTCAACAACCGGCTGGTGACTGCCGTGCTCGCGGGGCCGCGCACCGAACAGCAGTGGCGCGAATACCTGGGCGCGCTCGCTCACAAGCTGGATGCGCGCGACGAGGCGCTGGTCGATCGCCTGGTGGCGCCCGGCCATTTGTCCACCCAGGGCTACACCGACCCAAAGTTTCCGGTCGGCGGCCGTATTGCGCGTGTCTGACATGTCGGGAACAATCCGCGCGCGGACCTACGCGTAAGCCGGAATGGATCTTTCGGTCGTCCAGATCGCGCTGACCGCGTTGATCGTATTCGCGGCATTCGTCGTGCGCGGCATGTCGGGGTTCGGTTCGTCGCTGGTGGCAATGCCGCTGCTGGTATTCGTGATGCCGATCCACGTGGCGGTGCCGCTGATGGGGTTGCTGGTGTTCGTGCTGTTCTGTTTTCTGCTGGTGCGCGACCGTCGCGACGTCATCTGGCGGGAAGTATGGCTGTTGCTGGCGCCTACTCTGGTTGGTGTCGCCACCGGAATCTACCTGTTCACGACGCTGGACAATACCTTGCTGTTGAAATGCCTGGGCGGCGTGACGATAGCCTATGCGGTATACGCGCTGGCAGTTCATTATTTTGGCTTGCCCGGGGTCGAGTGCTCCGAGCGTTGGGCCATCGTGGCTGGATTCGGCGGGAGTTTCATCGACACCATGTTCGGCGGCGGCGGCGGAACGGTTATCGTGATTTACATGCATTTACGGCGCATCGGCAAAGTGCAGTTTCGCGCGACCGCGGCAGTGCTGTGGTTTTTTGAAATGACCGCGCGCGTGTTCGGCTACACGGTGGCTGGTTATTACTCGCTCGGCGCGCTCGGACTGGTGGCGTTGATGCTGCCCATGATGTGGCTGGGGACCTGGTGCGGGGAGCACATCCACAGCCGCATCAGCCAGGCGACTTTTTCCAAG
>JAIOOZ010000135.1 GCA_021414185.1 Betaproteobacteria bacterium | reverse complement strand
CGCGAAAGCGCGCCCGCACGTGCAGGAGATGCCGGCGCATCCGGCCTTTTTCTCCAAAGCACCGACGTCCGTGAACGGGCCCTATGCCGACGTACCCGCGCATAAAGGCGTAACCGAAAAACTCGACTGGGAGGTCGAGCTTGGCCTCATCATCGGCAAGGGCGGCAGCAACATCACGGAAGCCGACGCGCTGGCGCACATCTTCGGCTATACCGTGGTCAACGACGTGTCGGCGCGCGACGTGCAGCGCCAGCACGGCCAGCAATGGTTCAAAGGCAAGAGCCTCGACGGACATTGCCCGATGGGGCCGTGGATCGCGACCGCCGACGAAATCGCCAACCCGCAGGAACTCGATATCGAGTGCCGCGTGAACGGCGTGATCAAGCAAAAGTCGAACACGCGCCAGATGTATTTCAAGATCCCGCGCATTCTCGCCGAGCTGTCTGCCGGGCTCACGCTGGAACCGGGCGACATCATCTGCTCCGGCACGCCGGCAGGCGTCGGCCACGCGCGCACGCCGCCCGAATTCATGAAATCCGGCGACGTGCTCGAAACCGAGATCCGCGGCCTCGGCCTGCTGCGCAACAAAATTTCCGGTTAGCCAAAAGGAGGACACCATGGATTTACCCTCGACAACCCGCATCACGGTCAAACCGACCGGCGCCAGCCTCGCCGCCGACGTCATCGGGATCGACCTCACGCAACCCATGGACGAAGCGACTTTCAAGCAAATCGAGGACGCCTGGTACCAGTACCTGGTCCTGAGATTTCGCGACCAGCATCTGGACGATCCGCGTTTTCTCGCGTTTGCACGCCGCTTCGGCGAGCTGGACAAGGCGCCGATACACGCCGGCAAGGACGTCGTGAATCCGTATCCCGAGATCACCGTAATGTCCAACATCAAGGTCGACGGCAAGGCTATCGGCAACCTCGGCCACTACGAAGCCGAGTGGCACACCGACATGTCGTACAACGAGCTGACGCCCATCGGCAGCCTGCTCTACTCGATCGAAGTGCCACCCGCCGGCGGCAACACCGGCTTTGCCAATATGTACGAGGCTTACGACACCCTGCCGGCGGAGCTCAAACGCACTATCGTTTCGCTGCAATGCCGCCACGATTCGAGCCGCAACAGCGCGGGCGAACTGCGCAAGGGATTCAAGGACATCAGCGATCCGCGCGAAGCGCCGGGCGCCATCCACCCGTTGATCCGCACCCACCCGGCGACGCGCCGCAATGCCCTGTACCTGGGCCGCCGCCGCAATGCTTACATCATCGGACTGCCGCTCGACGAAAGCGAAGACCTGCTGAACAAACTATGGGCGCATGCGTCGCAGGAAAAATTCGCCTGGTACCAGGAATGGAAAGTCGGCGACCTGATCATGTGGGACAACCGTTGCGCCATGCATCGCAGGGATGCATTTGATCCCGAATCGCGTCGGTTGATGCACCGGACGCAGATCAAAGGCGACAAGCCGTTTTTCGATCCCGCAACGGTTGCGGCGTAGGCCGCGGCATCATCGCGGCCGCAGCCACAACATCAAATGCACCGGCGGGATGCGTTTGATCCGAATTCCCGGCGCTTAATGCATCGCACACAAATCAAAGGCGACCAGCTGTTCTTCGATCCGGCGACGCTGGCGGCCTAACCCGATTTAGACGAATCCGGATTGACCGTGCGCGCGGCGGCCTCGCCTGCCGCGCGCAGGCTTTCGAGCGCCGACACTTGCATCTGCAGCGTCTTAATGGTCATCTGCACGAAGCCGGTGCTCATGGTCAGCCAGCTTTCGACGGCTTTGAGCTCGGCGATTTTCTTTTCGATTTCCTCGACGTTGACGGTCGGCGTTATCATCCCGGGCATCGGAAACGACGTGGGGTTCCACATTTTCTGCATGAATTCGAACCAGTCCTTCGGCACGTCTTGTTCGGCCATGGCGGCCTCCTGTCAGAACACTGTGCAGCCACTGTAGCATAGCGTCTGCGCGCAGAATCAAACCGGATCTCCCTTACCTACGCACATGCCAAAAAAAATCACCACGCACGACGTGCAGAATCTGCTGCGCGACTACCAGCTCGACCACGAGGGGCATATCGCCATCGAGAAGCTGGGCGGTAACGCGGCGCGCGCGCGCTTTCGCGTCGGCAAGCAGCACCTGCGCCCCGGCGACACGGTGTCGGGCCCGACGCTGATGGCGCTGGCGGACGTGGCGATGTACGCGGCGCTCCTGGGTGAAATCGGCCTGGTGCCGCTGGCGGTGACGACCAACCTCAACATCAATTTTCTGCGCAAGCCGGCGCAAAAGGACGTCATCGGCGAAGCGCGCCTGCTGAAAGTCGGCAAGCGCCTCGCGGTGGGGGAGGTTACGCTGTTTTCGGACGGCGACCCGGAACCGGTCGCGCATGTTACCTGCACTTATTCGATCCCCCCGCGGGCAAAAGCCGCCGGGGAAAGCGGCTGACTCAGGCGCTTAGATCGAGGCGGCCGCCGGCTTGACTACCGGCTGGCGCTGCGCCGTGCGGTTCTGGCTCTGGAACTGGCGCAGGATGAAATTCAGCCGGTCGCGTTCCGCCATGACCTTGCCGGAATAGCCGTTCTCGTTCTCTTCCGAACTGGCGCCAACGTACATCTGCAGGGCGTCGGCAACATCGCCGGTGCGGCGGATATATTCCTTGAGTATCTTGGCGCCGACCACGATGTTGGCCTGCATGTCGAAGGCGACCTTCTCGCCGCCCAGCGGCCCGAATTTATCGCTGTGATAGCGCGGTATTACCTGCATCAGCCCCTTGGCGCCCATCACGCTTTCGGCGACCGGGTTGAAACGCGACTCGACCGAGATCACGGCCAGAATCAATAATGGATCGACCTTCAACTCGGCGCCGATGTCGTGCGCCTTGGCCACCACGCTGGTGGTCATCTCCGCGGAAACGCGATAGCGCCGTGCCAGGTAGTCGCCGACGGCGCGATACTTGCCTGCATTGGCGTCCAGCGCCACCGGCTTCGCCGGGGTGTCCGCCAGGTTCACCAGCTGCGTCAGCTGCGTCAGATCGATGGCGCCCAGGCCATGCACGATGGCACCGGCTAGTCGCAATCCATACTGGGTATGCAGGATGATGCTGAGGGAAACGAGACAGGCCAGCAACGTGAAGCTGGCCACCGTGTTGCGCGCCCACTGGGCTAAGTGCGGGGCGCCGTGATCGTCAAACTGTGCGGGGTGTGATTTTGCCATGGCAAAACCTCCTTTCGTTAATTGCCGGTCAGACTACGGCCGGCCAAATGCTACCTTGCTGGGGTAACAACGCTCCTTAATACATCGGCATCAGGTTGGAACCAAAAACCACTATAGCTTGTGGTTTCTAAAAAAAATTTTGGCAATTCTAGTGGTTGAAGTACTGTTGCGCAACAAGAATTTTACGTTCTTGTGACAACGCGCCCACAGCCGGGGACACCCATGTTGCATTGCAACAGGACGCGGCATTATATGGATTTTCAGGGCCTTGTCAACGCGGGAAAAGGCCCTGTAAACACTGGTTTGGTGCGTTGCTTTGGTTCGACCGCGATGAACCGGGGAGGTTCACCGAAATGTTCATCAAGCGAAAACTAATTTACCCAATAATTCATATATTTATGGATTTTTCAGGGTGCCCGGACCCGCGACCTGACGGTTTTGCCAATTGACCAATGCCTGCTCGTAACGGTCCACGGCTTCCCAGTAAAGATCGAAAACACAGGGATCGCAGCCGCCTTGGCAGCAGGCGCCGGGCTCCGGCTCGGACGGTTTGACGGGAGGGGGATCGGCAGCGTCGCCGGCCGGCAGGCTCACGGTTTCGCCCAGTCCTTCAAAGCATCCGGCAGCCGGTAATCCGGATAACGCTTCCTGAACTCGGCCAGGCTGGTCTTGGCTTCGTCGAACCTGCCCTGCTTGCGCAGTTCCTCTATGCGTTCCAGCCACTTCTCGGGAGGCAGGTCGGCGGCGCGTTCGAGTTTGCTCACGGCGACCGGTGGAGGCAGGGGCGCGGGCTTGGCCTGCGGCTGTGCAACCATGGGTGCGGCGGCGGGACGTGGCGGCGGAGACGGCGCCGGCTTGGCGGCCGGCACTTCCGCGGACATTGCTTCCGCCACCTGCTTTGCCGGCGCGTACTCGGCCTGCGCCCGCATGCGCGGTTCGGTTTCGGCGCGGTCCGACCTGGCGGGATCCGTTTTAACCTGGGCTTTATTTTCTGCCATGCCGGCGACCGAACCGGCCATCGTCGCCGGCGCCGCGGGAGGCGCCTGCGCCACGTCCCGCAGCACATCCGGTTTTGGCGCCTGGCGCTGCGGCTCGGCCGCCGCTGTAATTTTGTTGTCACGGGCGTCGGCAACCGCGGACGGCTCAACGCGGCGCTTGGCAAGTTCTGCCGGGGCCATTGCGTCAGCCTCCAATTTGCCCGCAGTGTCTTTTTTCGACTTTGGAAAGGCTTCCGCGAATTCCGGCTGGCGCATGCCCAAACCGGAAGGCGATGCGGACTGCGGCGGTTTCAAGCCGATGTTTTTCGACCGCTGCTCCTCGCGCATGAGCCCTGATGCAGCCGGCCCCGCCGTCTCTTGAGCCATGCCGGCCGATTTAAGCTTCGAATCCGCGTCGGGCATGTCGGCACGCGGCGGCGCAACGAGCTCGGGCGCTTCCTCACGCATCAGGGTGACGAGGCTGACGCTTAAAACAAGCACAGCCGCGATGGACAGCGACGTCCGCCACGATCTGCTGAACGCAAAACCGGCGGGACGCGGCCGCGCGCCCACCTCCCGCCGCGCCGCGGCAAGGATTGCGGCGTCGAGCGCGGGCGGCGGCGCATCGTCGGCGGCCGCGCGGTAAAGCGCAGTCAGCCTGGCATCGCGTTCGCTATCGTGGGTCGATGGTTCGCTCATATCTCTAGCCCAATTGCTGCATGCCTTCCCGTAGTTTCGCCACCGCATAGCGCAGCCGGCTTTTGGCGGTCTCGCGGTTGACGCCGGTCGCCTGTGCGATTTCTTCTATGCTCATGTCGGACTCCTGTTGCAGCAAAAACGTTTCGCGCTGGGCGGCGGGCAGGTTTTCGATGAGCTGCAGCAGGCGCTGCGCCTGCTGCCTGGCATCGGCACCGACCGCCGGATCATCGTTGCGCGCGCCCGCCACCTCGTCCAGCGAAGGACCCGCTTCGTCGTCGAACGACGCCGGCACGTTGCCCGACTGCGCGCGGTAATGATCGATCAGGCGGTTATGCGCAAGCCGGTACAGGTAAGTCGTGAACTTCGCCTGCACCGTGTAGCCGGCGCGCGCGCGGATCAGGTTCATCCACACGTCCTGGAACAATTCTTCCGCAACGCCGCGGTTGCCGCACTGGCGCGCGAGGTAGCGGAACACGCCGCCCTTGTGGCGCCCGTAGAGCGCATCGAACGCCCCCGCATCGCCGTCGCGGTAGCGCTCCATCAAATCCTCGTCGCTCGTGTGCGCGTTCTCTGGCATAACGGGTTGCCAGTATGCGCAACCCGCAGCACTTGGGCAACCCGCGCGGCGGGGTGCATAAAACGCGCTCTCAGCGCGGATCGGGCACGAACTGGTTGGGAAACGGATTGGGCCGCGCCAGCCGGGTGTTGTCGCGGATCACGCCCTGCGCCACCAGGTTGCGGTAGCTGTCGTAGTAAATCGTGATCACTTCGTCGGGCGTGCTCGAGGCGCGCTCGAAATTCGTATGCCGCACGACCGACGTTTCGCTCTGGCCGTGACCGGTGCCGAGTTTGCCGCCGGGCGCCGGCTGCGGCGCGGTAATCGATGCCGGCGGTGCGGCCGCGTCGCTGCGCGAGTTCTGCGCCATCTCGTCATTGGACTTGTTTTGCCACTCGCCGGCCGACTCCTCGGCGGCGGGCGCCTGGCGCTTGCGCTCGAAATATTCCTGCCGGCGGCTGATGCCGACCGGCGGCTCGGCTTTTTTGCGGAACACCGCGACGCCAATCACGCCGACGTGATCGGGCCGCCCGGTGCGTGCCGCGTAGGAATTGTCGAGCTCGGTGAAAAAGAACGCGGCGGTGCGCTGCAGGTTCTTGCGCCAGCCTTTGACGCCGAACGCGGTGTAGGGACTCAGAACATACCCGGTCTGGTTCCAGTTGGCAGTCTCGCCCGAGACGGCGTTGACGCCATCGACCGCGATCACGCCGAGGATTTCGCCCGGCTGGGTGTTGCGGATATTCACCTGGTATTCGTTGCCGGGCTTGCCCGCCACGTAGTAGCGGCCTTCATGGTAGTACACCGGCAGCGTGCGGTTCTCGGCGCGGTCGTAAACCGTCACGTCCGCAACGCCGCCCACCGCCAGGGCCTGGCCCGCCATGCCCAGCAGGAGGGCGGCTGTAATTAGCGCTTTTTTCACGATTTTCTCTCCGTTGATAAGACATCACATCGATGTCAGCGTTATCAACGCAGGCGCACCGCGAATGGGGTTAAAGCCCGGAAACTATGTCCGTCGCGGCCGGTTCGCCGCCCCGCCGCCTGCCAGCAACAATGCATTGATCCAGAACACCGGCGCCAGCCCCAGCAGCGAGCCGAGCGACCCGAACACGAGCGGCACCACGACATGGGTAAAGTTGTTGATCGTGAGCCGCAATCCGATGACTTCGCCCGACCTGCCCGCCGGCGAACGCGCATACGTCAACATCAGCGACAGCGGCTGGCCGCAGCCCAGGCTCAGGCCGAGCATGAATGCAATGACGGTGAGCACGCCGACGTCCGTGAAAAACGGGAAGAAAAGGTAGGTTGCGGCACCGAAAAACAGGGAATACGCGAGCAGCGCCTCTTCGCCGAATCTGCGGATCATGGCGGGCAGCCCGATGCGCACGACGAAAGCTGCGACGGCGACCATGCTCAGGATGAAACCGATCTTGGACGCCGACAAACCGATGGAGTGGCCGTAGATCGGCATGTAAAACTGGAACAAATCGGTGCCGGTCAACACCGCCGCGCTGCCGATGAGGGTGCGCCGCAACGGCGCCTGCTTGAGCAGTTCGCGCGCGCCGGCGAGTTGGCCCTGCGGCGCGCGCTGGCCGCCCGCTTTCGGCTGCGCGCCTGCGCGCGCAAACACTTGCGCCAAAACGGACACCAGCGCAACCAGCGCCAGCAACACATAAGTCGCCCGGTAACCGGCATGGTCGATTGCAAACCCGGCGCTCAGCGGCCCGATAAAGCCGGCTGCCGAAACAATCAGCGTGTAGTTGTTGAAGTTGCGCGTGCGTTCGGCATCGCTGCTGATAGCGCCCAGCAGGCTCTGCACGGCGACGTGGTAAAAAATATACGCCATGCCGAACAGGGCCGCCGACACGAACAGGACGGGCAGCACGGGGAAGGCAGCCGGCAGCAGCATGCCGAGCACGAGGCCAAGCGAGCCAAGTAGCATCGGCAGGCGCGCGCCGTGGCGGTCGGAAATCCGCCCGGCATATAACGCGAACAGCGCCGGAAACAGCGAATACATGGCTATCAGCAGGCCGATCACGAACTGCTCCGCGCCGAGCTCGATGGCGAGCAGCGCCACCACCACCGTGCTCGCGCGCTGGCTGATCACATTGCACAACGAGATGAGAAAAATGCGGTAGATGTTCATTGCTGAAGGCGTCCGCACCGCGGCCGTCGATTGGTGCGGTCGCGGCATTGCCGGGACGCGCAGGAGTGCCTTAACTATAGCAGAAGCGGCCGCGTAGCCATGCCCGCCCCGTTCACATACAATCTGCGGCAGGAGATGAGGGAACACGCTTGAAAAAAATTCTGGTTACCGGCGGTGCCGGCTTTCTCGGCTCGCATTTGTGCGAAAAGCTGCTCGCGGCGGGCGGCGACGTGCTGTGCGTGGACAATTACTTCACCGGCAGCAAGCAGAACATCGCGCACCTCGCCGCCAACCCCTACTTCGAGCTGATGCGCCACGACATCACGTTTCCGCTCTACGTCGAAGTAGACCAGATCTACAACCTCGCGTGCCCGGCCTCGCCGGTCCACTACCAGTTCGACCCGGTGCAGACGACCAAGACCTCCGTGCATGGCGCAATCAACATGCTGGGACTTGCCAAGCGCGTCAAGGCGCGCATCCTGCAGGCCTCGACTTCCGAAGTCTACGGCGACCCGGAAGTCCATCCGCAGCCCGAAGACTACCTGGGCCGCGTCAACCCGATCGGCCCGCGCAGCTGTTACGACGAAGGCAAGCGCTGCGCCGAAACGCTGTTCTTCGATTATCACCGCCAGCACAAGCTCGAAATCAAGGTCGCGCGCATATTTAACACCTACGGTCCGCGCATGCATCCGAACGACGGCCGCGTGGTGAGCAATTTCATCATGCAGGCGCTGAAGAACGATGACATCACGCTGTATGGCGACGGCCTGCAGACGCGGTCGTTCTGCTATGTCGACGATCTCGTCGCCGCACTGGTGAAACTGATGGACAGCGCCGCCGCGTTCACCGGCCCCGTCAACCTCGGCAACCCTGCGGAAGTCTCGATGCGCGCGCTGGCTGAAAAAATACTCGCGCTGACCGGCTCCAAATCGAAACTCGCCTTCAAGCTGCTGCCGCAGGACGATCCGAAACAGCGCCAGCCGGACATCACGCTCGCGCGCAAAGAGCTCGGCTGGCAACCGCACACGGCGCTCGACGACGGACTGAAAGAGACGATCCGGTACTTCAGGACGCTTTTAAATTAAGTGCCCGTGGTTATGCTGACGCGGCCGGCCGCCAAACCGGCGGCGGCAGCTTTGCACCGATAACTTCCCATGCCCCGCGCCCTGCGCCATCCCAATTTCGCCCTGTTCGTCAGCGGTCAGATATTCGCGCTGATCGGCTACTGGCTGCAGCAGATCGCGCTCGCCTGGCTCGTCTATCGCATGACCGGCAGCGCCACGCTGCTCGGCGTGCTCGGCTTCGCGGCCAATCTGCCGATACTGCTGCTCGCACCCGTTGCCGGCATGTGGTCGGACCGCTTCAACCGTCATCGCATGATGCTCGCCACCCAGGTCCTCGAAATGCTGCAGGCGATCGTGCTGACGGTGCTGGCGTTCACCGGCGCCATCGAGGTGTGGCACATCATCGCGCTCACGGCGTTTCTCGGCATGTGCGTTGCCGTCGAACTGCCGGTGCGCCACGCCTACCTGCTTGAACTCGTCAACGGCAAGGAGGATTTGTCGAACGCAGTGGCGACCAACTCGCTGGTCGCCAATTGCGGCCGCCTGATCGGGCCGGTGGTGGGCGGACTCGTGATCAGCCGTTACAGCGAAGCGACTTGTTTCCTGATCAACGCTTTGAGCTACGTCGCGGTGCTGATCGCCTTCGCCTTCATCCGCGTCAAGCCACAGCCCAGCACGGCGGGGCACGCGCCGATGTGGCGCGGACTCGGCGAGGGCGTTGTATACGCGTGGCAAGTGCTGCCGATCCGGCTGCTGTTGATATTGCTGGCGGCGGTGGCGATCACCGCGGCGCCGTACAACACATTGATGCCGGCCATCGTGCACGAAGCCTTTGCAGGCGACGCGCAGACCCTGGGTTTCCTGGTTGGCGCGGCGGGCCTGGGTGCCGTCGCCGGCACGCTGCTGCTCAGCATGCGCCGCAACGTGCGCGGACTGCTCGGCTACATCGTGGCCGCCGCACTGGCGGTGGGCGCCGCGCTGGTGGCGCTATCGCTGTCGCGCTGGCTGCCGCTGTCGATCGCCCTCATGGGCGTGATCGGCTTCGGCATCCTGGTCGTTACGGTATCGACCAATATGATCCTGCAAACCATCGTCGATGACGACAAGCGCGGACGCGTGATGAGCCTGTATACCGTCGCATTTCTCGGCGTCGCACCGCTCGGCGCCCTCGGCGCGGGCATGTTCGCCGACCGCATCGGCGCCACCGTTACGGTATGCGCAGGCGGCGCGGCCTGCCTCGCGGTCGCCGCCGTCATCGCTCACCGGCTGCCGCTCATCCGTCAGCACATCCGGCCAATTTATGCAAAACTCGGCATCAACCTCGAATGACTACCATGCAACCACCTTACCCTGACGCGGCAGACATCCGCGCGCGCGTGCTGCGCGGCATCGCCGGCAACCGCACTCCCGGACTGCACTTCCCGGGATTTTTTCTCGACATTCAATGGCCGGAAGTCGCGGACAAAGCCACGCGCGTCACCATTGCCGACGGCCCGCATTGCCGCGACGCCAACGGCGAGATGGACATCGCGGCACTCGCCATCCTCGCCGATACGGCGCTGGCGACTTCAACACGTGTACTGGTATCGCCGGGTGCGCGGCTGGCAACTCTCCACATGCAGATCCAGTTCACCGGCGAGCCGGCGACCGGCGAAATCACCGCCGATGCGCAACTGCTGGGCTTCAGCAGCGGCTCGGCGCTGCGCCAGTCCATGACGCTGGCGACGCTGCACGCCAACGGCAAACCGGTCTGTCACGCCAGTGGTGAATTCGTGACTCTCAATCCGCCGCCCGGCGTCACGCTGGCGCCGCTGCCGTGGCAGCGCAACCCAGGGCTACCGCCGCCGCCGCTGGACGTGAAAGCACTCGATGCGAACGAGCGCCGTATTCTCAAAGCGTGCGATGCCGCGCTCGCCAAAGCGTCCGCGCAAACTTCCTTCATCCAGCATTTCTGGGGCGGCGCGCCCAAACACACCGCGCACGGCGCCGCCATGCGAGTTGCCATCGGGCCGCATCTGGGCAACCGCGTCGGCCACGTGCAGGGCGGAATTTCTTTTGGCATGGCGGCAGCCTGCGCGTGCGCAGCAGTGCCGGCGACGATGATGCTGTCAAATGTGTCGGCGTGGTACATCAGCCCCGGCCACGGCAAGTCGCTCACCGTCAAATCGCGCGTGGTGCACGCAGGACGCTCCCTCGCGGTGGTGCGCACCGAAGTCAAAAACGCGACCGGCGAGCGCGTGCTCGAAACCATTTCTCACCACGTTGCGCGCAAGCGCGATTTAAAAGCGCACACCTGACGGGCACCGGCGTCCCGCTCAGCCGGGGTGGGCGTATTTGCGGTAGCGCGGATCGTCGAGCAAATGGTCGTACGCGTGCCCGATGTGCCACAAGCAGGCCTGGCTCGCCGCGGGTAGCCACGCCACTGCCGGCGGCGCGGCATAACGCCCCAGCATTTTCAGCACGCAGTAGAGCGCACTCTGGTCGACCAGCCAGGCTTCGCGCTCCTGCCGCAGGTAGCGCAGCGCGTAATTCTTGACGGCGGCGAAATAGCGGCGCGACGCCGGCGTCGGATTGGCCACGATGATGTTGGCGATCACGTCCAGCCACGGCGAATCGACGGGATCGCGCGCGTTCAGCCCGACGTCGTGCCCGGCGGCCGCTTCGACGAGCCCGGCCAGCGTGTCCTCGACGATGAAGTCGACGTCAAGGCTCAGCACCGGACACGCATATTGATCGAGCCACGCGGGCAGATGCACGAGCCGGCCGCATGCGTAATACGCCTTGCGCTGCCTGGTTTCGTGCGCCGGAAACGGACTCTCTTCCGTGGTGACCGTGTAGCTCGCCAGGCCGCTGCGCGATATTACCTCCTGCACTTCACCGAGTATGGTGTTGTCGGGATCGTAGATATGCAGGTGCAGCAGGCTGTCGCCGCGTCCCTGCGCGGCGAATGAACGAATAAAAGGAAAACCGTATTTGCGCACGTACGGCGGATTGCACGAAATCAGCGTCACGTAGCGAAAACTGCCCGGCGCCCCCGCCTGCGCCGCCAGCTTGGGCGGCGGCACTACCTCTTCGGGCCCGGTCGCCGCGTCGAAAGTCGCGCGGTCGAACGCCACCAGCCGCGAATAGCTGAAGCGGCCCGCCAGCTCCACCGCGTGTGCGAACATTTGCTGCGCCTCATCGAAGCGGCCAAGCGCGGCAAGCGCGCACCCGCGGCGCATCGGAATCTGGTGGTCTGCCGGATCGAGATCGTGGGCGATCGCAAGTTGCGCGAGCGCAGCGTCGAACTGTCCGCGCGCATGCAGCACCAAGGCGAGGCTCACGTGCGCGCGGGTGAAGTCCGGCTTGATTTCGACCGCGCCGCGCAGGCAGTACTCCGCCTCTTCGAGATTGCCGACTTTCCAGTGGCACACGCCCAGGTTGCCGAGCGTCCACGGATCGACGCGCAGGCGCATGACCTGGTCGAAAATCACGATGGCGTCCTCCCAGCGAAACTGGCCGACGGCGATCTGGCCCAGCCACGCGAGAGCGTCGGCGTCGCCGGGAGACGACGCCACCAGTTCTTCGCACCGTGCGCGCGCCTCCTGCCAGTTGCCGGCCTCGATGAGCCGCGCTATGTCATCGAGCGCGGTATTGGCGGCAGCAGCGTCAGGTGGGTGATTCATCGCGGGTATTATCGCAGACGCCGCCCGTGGACGAACCAGCGGTCACTCGGCGGTGATGCCCGCGTTCCTGACCACCGTCGTCCACTGCGTGATTTCGTTCTTGATAAATGCCGCAAATTGTTCCGGCGTGCCGGTGGTCGGTTCGGCGCCGTCGCCCGCCAGCTTGTCGCGCATTTCAGGCGCGCGCATCGCCTGTATCAATTCCGCATTCAGCCGCGTGATGATTTCGCGCGGCGTGCCCGCCGGCGCCAGCACGCCGAACCACGAGATCACCGCGTAGCCCGGCACTCCCGCTTCGATTACGGTCGGCAGCTCGGGGGCTGCCGCGGTGCGCTTTTCCCCGGTCACTGCCAGCGCGCGCAGGCGCCCGGCCTTGTACTGCGGCAGCACCGCGACGAGGTTGCCGAACATGAGCTGCACCTGGCCGCCGACCAGATCAGTCACCGCCGGCCCGCTGCCTTTGTACGGCACGTGCACAAGTTTGATGCGCGCTGCGCTGTTGAAGAGTTCGCCCGCGAGATGAGTCGCATTGCCGCTGCCGGCCGACGCGTAATTGAGCTGGCCCGGCTTCGCGCGCGCGAGCGCGATCAGTTCCTTGATCGACGTCACCGGCAGCGACGGGTGCACGACGACCGCGTATTGCCCGCTCGTGACCTGGCTCACCGGCGCAAAATCGCGGATGAGATCGTAGTTGAGCTTGCGGTATAAGCCGGTGTTGATCGCATGCGCCGGCGTGCCCATGAACAGGGTGTAGCCGTCAGCCACCGCCTTGGCGGCGAGCTCGGCGCCGAGGTTGCCGCCGGCGCCGGCACGATTGTCGACGATGACCTGCTGGCCGATCTGTTCGCTCAGTTTTTGCGCGACGACGCGCGCGACAATGTCCACCGCGCTGCCGGGCGACGACGCCGCGATCATGCGCACCGGCTTGGCCGGATAAGCCTGCGCCCATACTGCGGGAGCAGCAGGGATCAGCACGCCGCACAAAACCAGCGCGCGCATGGCCTTCACGCGATCAGGCCTTTTTCGCGATGCGGTCTTCCGCGCGCCAGCGTTCCCATGCGAACCGCTGGTCGGCGCGTATGCTCTCATCCTGCAGCATGGTGCGCACCAGCGCGGTGACATCGGATTCATAGACTTTCTTGCGCTTGGCGAAACTCCAGCGATGTCCGGAAGGAAACACCGGCGACTTGAGCAGATCTTTGAACTTCATGTTTGCACTTGCCTCGTGACGAATGAAAAGACCGCCGGCTCAGCGCCGCGGCTCGGGTAACACCGTAACACCTATCATCGAATCGCGCGTGATGAGCGCCACCAGCTCCGCCTCGCTCATGTTGTCGGTGTGGCGCGGCCGCAGCGGCAGCACCATATAACGCATGTCGGCGGTCGAGTCGACCACGCGCACCTCGACGTCGTCGGGCAGCCGGGTGCCGAATTCCGCCAGCACCGCGCGCGGCTCGCTCACCATGCGGGCACGATATTCGGGGCTTTTGTACCACGCCGGCGGGATACCCAGCACCGCGCGCGGATAACATGAGCACAACGTGCAGCAGATGACGTGGTGGCGGGCGGACGTGTTCTCGACCACGGTGAGTTCCGGCGTGAGATTAAGGTCGATGCCGAGCAGGCTCTCGATTGCCGGCTTGGCGTCCGCGAGCAGCCGCGCCTTGTACTGCGGATCGGCCCACGCGCGGGCGACGACCCTGGCGCCAAGCTCGGGGTTGCGCGACTCGGTCAGTTCGATCTGGCGCTGCAGGCCGGCCGCCGTGAAAACATTTTTTTCGATCAAGAGTTCGCGCAGTGCGCGCTCGAGCAGGGCGGATTCTGGCCGCACGCCGTGCGCCTCGTTGACCGGCGCGTGCGGATCGTCACCGTGCGCATGATCATGGCCGTGATCGTGATGCGGATGATCGTGATCGTGTGCCATGGTCAGGCGTCGCGCTCCAGCCAGTGCTGATAAATGTCGGCCGTGATTATGGTGTTGGCTGCCGCTTTGCCCCACACCTCCCGGAAATCGAACTCAATCTGGTAGAGCGGCTGGTACGGCACACCGAGGCGGTGATAGGCAAGCTGCTCGGGGTTGGGAAACGCGCCGAACACGCGCGCCACCACACCGCGCTTGCCGCGCAAATAATGCGGCGTGCGGCAATGGGTCGTCACGTCCGCCGCGCGCACCTTCACTTTGTCGCCGGGAGCAAACGACGGCGTCATGGTTCGCCCGCCAACACTGCAAGCTTGCGGTTCAGTTCGTCTTCGCTGAGCAGGCCTTTTTCGACCACCAGCTGGCGTATCGCGCGCACCCAGCGCTCGTAATAGCCCAACCCGTCGTATTCATCGCGCGGCAGCGATTCGATCGCGCGGCGCATCGCGTCCACCGTGTAATGCCCATGCTCGGGATGCGCGAGCAGGCGCATCATCGCATCGACGCGCTGGTCGAAGAACGTGCGGTCGTGCTCGGCGAGATCAAGCGGGCCGGCGGGCTGGCCGCCCAGATCATGTACTGCGCGGGTCATGGCATGGCTGTCTGGTAAATGGCGCTGAAAGTATACCCCAGCGCGCACTGGAGGACCGCGGCGCGGCGGGTGAAACCTGGATTTGGCGCCGGTTTACCCCTCTGTTCTGGGCTTGCCGCGCGGCACTATTTGCTATTCTGCTTGTGAGGCGCTCATCCCCTTGAGGCTGCCTCGGCTCTTTCCTCTTCCACGCTTAGCGTGGTTCGCGCGCAATCCGCAGGATTGCGCGCTTTCTTTTTTGCGAGACCTATTTCTTGCGGGCCACAGCGACCAGATCGCCGCGCGCCCTGATCAGCGGCTCCAGCGCCTTGGCGGGGACCACGTAGGTCCATGCGGAGAGGGTCTTTTCGAATTTCACCCGTTCGTCGAGCTTTTTCAGCGTGTCGTCGAACTGCTTGTCGAGACGTTCCTTGTCGGCGGGCTTCTCGCCTTTTTCCGGCACGCGCGTGCGCGCCGGCTCACCGCTCAGCGCGACCGCCAGATAGTAATCGTCGCTGCCGGGCTTGCGCGCAATGCGGATCGTGTAAACGAGGTTGTCGTAGGTTTCCGCCACCAGCGTGCGCGGCTTGTCGAAGTTCTCCGCCTTCACGTCGAGCGCGACGTCGCTGAAGGCCAGTCCAGCCAGCCCGTTGACCGCGGCAACCGCCTTGCTTGGATCGAGTTCACCGCCGCCGTCCGCGAATTTCCACTGGCCGTATTCTTCCTTGCGCGCGATTTTCCATGACGCGCCGTCACCGCTTGTCGCCAGCGACCTGATGCGGTCGGCCTTGAAGAATTCTTTGGCCAGCCACAGGTCCGGCTTGGCGTCGGCGTTTTTCAGCGCGTCCGACATGACGAGCACGGTCGGTTTGCCCGGGCTCAACACGTAGCGCCCGACCGGCGTCTCCTGCTTGACCGGCAACGGGCTCGGTTCTATTTTTACAACTATCTTGCCGAGCAGCAGGCTGCCAATCAGCTTGCCGCTCTTGTCGCTCAATTCCAGTTGCGTGCCGGCGCCTTCCGCCTTGGCGTCCGCTTTTGCGTTCGCCGCCGGGGCCACCAGGCTCAGCCGCGGCAGCAGCGTGGCACCTACATTTTCCGTCTGCACGACTTTAAGGTCGGGCAGTTTCACCAGCAGGTTGCCGATTTCCTGCACGCTCGCGCTGTAATCACCGCGTTCCTTCACGGTCCAGCGGCCGTCCTTCAGCGCCAGCGTGACTTCGCCCTTGCCGTCATATAAACGGATTTGCGCGACCTCATTGACCGGCAGTTTTTCGAACGGCTTGAAACCGATCCGCGTATTGCTGCTGCGCCATGTGCCGAGATCCTGCCAGAACAGCACGGCGCCGGCGCCGCCCAGCACCACCAGCAGGCCGATCAGGATCAGGAACGTTTTACGGTTCATTTGGCCACCACGGTCTTGCGCCGCCGCGCCATTGCCAACCCGAATCCGAGCAGTACAACCAGCAGCGGCACCAGGCCGATGTTGACGACCTTGGTCCAGAACTGCAGCGATTCGCTTTCGACCCGCAGGTTCTTGCGCAGTTCTTTCAGGTCGCGGCGCGTTTCGATCGCTTTCTTCTTGAAGTTCTCGACTTCAACCTGCTGCTCGGGCGACATCGTCGCAGCCTGCGCGCCGGCGCGCGTTTTTTGCAGCGCGGTGAGCTTTTCCTGCGTTTGCTGCAGGTTGTCCTCGAGTTCCTTGATCTTGCCGAGATAGCTCTGTTGCGCGCGCGCTTCCATCTGCTGGATGACGGTGAGCGGACGCGTGAACGCGGCGCGGCTGCGCAGCTTGGTGAGGTCGAAGTCGCCCGCGACCTGCTCGACGAGACTCTGCGCGAAATTCAGGTTGCCGTTGCGCGGGACTGCCAGGCGCTGGCCGAAAACTTCCTGGATCTCGACCGCGGCGCCGTCGGTCAGCATATCGACGTCTGACACCAGCACGACGGAATTCTCCTGCGCTGCCTCTGTCAACTGGGACTCACCCTTCTGTTCGTCGGCTTTTTCCGCGGCTTTTTTCGGATCTTTCGACGGCGGCTCGTACGGCTTGGGCTTGCCTTCGGGAAACGCCGTCTTGAATTTGCCGGTCACCCGGATCGCCAGCGGATAGGGCGAACCCGCCGGTTGAAAACCGCGCGTCGAGGGCTCGCCCGACAACGTCGCGATGATGAGATCGGCCAGCATCGCGTTGGGCGACGATTGCACCAGCACCGTTTGCGTCAGCCCTTCGGCGGGCTTGCCGGTAAACGTGCTGGCGAACGGCAGCAGCAGCGTGCCAACCTGGCTCGCCACGACATCGTCCTTGTTGAGCGCTTCGCTGTTGAGCGACAGCAGCGTCGGCAGGATGCGCGGCCCGGCGCCGCTTGCGTAAGTCAGGTCCGCCACGACCTTGCCCATTTCCATGCCGTAGCCCCAGTGCTTGAGCAAACGGTAAAAAGTCGACTGGCCGGCGTTGTTGCCGCCGAACGGATTCTGCAGATCGGGCTGCTGGTCGAAGTAAGCGTACGAATCGAGAAAGGCGATCATCTTGCCGCCGCGCAGGATGAACTGGTCGAGCGCGTACTCGGTGGTCTCGGAAATATCGCGCGGGTGTATGACCAGCAGCACCTTGATGTCGTCGGGGATCTTCTCGGCCTTGAGATCGACTTTCTTGACAGTGAATATGTTCTGCAGTTCGGTCGACAGCGTCCACGGCTCGGTCGGCTGCTGCTTGGTCATCGGATTCAGGGGGCGCCCCATGACCGGCAACCCGCTCATGATGCCGACCACCGGCTTGGCGATCGATGCGACGCGCGTGATGGCGCGCGTGATGTCGTACTCGAGCAATTGCTCGCGGTCGGGGGCCAGCACCGGGAGCGCCGCTTTCTGGTCGAGGAAACTCACCGAGAGGCCGAGGTAAAATTTCTCCTGGGTATTGGTAAGCTGGCCTTCGATGCCGTCGAGCACCGCCGAATCCTCGGCGTCCGAATCGGGCTCCGGGTTCAGTTTTTCGATGATGACTTTGCCGCGGCCCGCGCGCTCGAACTCGGAGAGCAGGTCTTCGACGCGTTTGGCAAAAGTCTTGAGGCCGACCGGCACCACCGCGCTGCCCTGCGAATAGTAAAGCCGGATCTTGACCGGCGCGTCGAGCTTGCTGACGATGGCCTGGGTGCCCTGCGACAGCGTGTAAACGCTGCCCTGCGTGAGATCGACCCGGGCGTTGAACGCGCCGAGCAGAAAATTGACGGCGATCAGGATCACCACCAGCGCGGCGACACCGCCGGCGGAATAAACCAGAGTTGCGAGATGTTTTTTGTGCATGGCTCTTTATCCTGCGCGGTGGCCGCGGATGACGACCCCCGTCGTAAACAGCGCAAACCCGATCAGCGACACGAAAAACACGACGTCGCGCAAATCGAGCACGCCGCGCTGGAAGCCCTCGAAATGCGTCATCACGCTGAACGCCGCGATGGTCTGCACGAACGCCGGGTTCGCCCAGCGCACCAAAAGGTCGGTGACCGGCGTGAAGCCGGCCAGGATCAGGAAGAGGCAGATCACCACCGACACGATGAAGCTGATCACCTGGTTGCGCGTCATCGCCGAAGTCATGCAACTGATCGCGAGGTAGGCCCCGGACAGCAGCGCGCTGCCGACGTAGCCGGCAAAAATGACGCCGTTGTCGGGCCGGCCGAGCCAGTTCACCGTAATCCACACCGGGAAGGTCAACGCCAGGGCGAGGATGAGAAATATCCACGAGGCGAGAAACTTGCCGACGATTGCCTGCCACGTCGTAATCGGCATGGTCAGCAGCAGTTCCAGGGTGCCGAGGCGGCGCTCTTCCGACCACAGGCGCATGCCGGCCGCCGGCAGGCGACGTGAAATAGCCGCCGAGTTCGCGTTTCATGATGGCGATGATATTGTTGCCCGCGTTCATCTCAATGCGCTCCTTTGACGGTGTCCGGCAGCGTGATCGAGCGGAACACCTCGTCGAGACGCCCTTCCTCGACGTGGATCTCGTCGAGCTGCCAGCTTTCGCTGCGAGCGAGTTCGGCGATGCTGCCGACGAACGCGCCGTTGCCGCCGCGCTCGCGCGGATAGGCGCGCATCACGACGTTGCCGCCGGCTTCACTCAGCACTTCGGTGCGCGCGGCCAGCGGCGCGAGCTTGGCGCCCAGCGTCGCGGCGTTCGCGCTCTTCGTGGCAAAGCGTACCGCACCGGCGAATTCGGAACGCGCCTTCAGTTCGCGCGGGGTGCCGCTGGCGACGATTTTGCCGCGGTCGATGATGATGACCCGCGTGCACGCCGCCTCGACTTCTTCCAGGATATGCGTCGAAAACACGATGGCTTTTTTCTCACCCATGCGCTTGATGAGAGCGCGCACCTCGTGCTTCTGGTTGGGGTCGAGGCCGTCGGTGGGCTCGTCGAGCACCAGGATATCGGGGTCGTGAATGATGGATTGCGCAAGGCAGGTGCGGTGCTTGTAGCCTTTCGACAGGGTGTCTATGGTCTGGTACAGCACGCCCTCGAGGAAACAGGTTTCGACCGCGGTGTGCACGGCTTTTTTCTTGGCGTCGCCTTTGAGCCCGCGCAAGTCGGCCGCGAACCCCAGGAATCCGTGCACCGTCATGTCGGCGTAGCCCGGCGCGTTCTCCGGCAGGTAGCCGATGAGGCGCTTGGCGGGCAGCGGATCGTCGACGATGTCGAAGCCGCCGATGGTGACGCGGCCCGACGTCGGCGGGTAAAACCCGGTAATGATGCGCATGGTGGTCGATTTGCCGGCGCCGTTGGGCCCCAGAAACCCCAGCACCTCGCCGCGCTCGACGCTGAAAGAAATATCGTCGACGGCATGCTTGGCGCCAAACGATTTCACCAGATTTTCGACTTTGATCATTACGACCTCTCCGCCGCGCTGACGGGACTGCTGTCCGCGCGCTTCTTGTATTTGCCACCCTGGGTTGCGTCCGGGCGATTCAAGCCCGACGCTGACTATCGACCGCCCGACTTCGCTTGAAGTTCCCGCACTACGATGAAACCGGGCCCGGTCGCTGCTGAATCAATGCCACCGCGAGGGATCCTCCTGCACGGCGACGCCCCTGCCGCCAACGCGGAGCCGGATTATCGCAGGTTTTGGGGCGCCGTGCGCAGCCGCCGGCAGGCGGGAAAAGTCGGCTATTCCGGCGTGGCATTCAGGAAAAACATGGCCTTCAGGAGCGTGCTCGGCTCGCCGAGCGGGCCGTACCAGCGCCCGTAAATATTCAGAATATCGCCGCTGCGGTAGAGCCGCGCGAGCTCGCGGTTTACGGCGAGCCTGAAATCGGCGTCGCGGCGCATCATCAACGCATAGGGCTCGTACGAAAACATCTCGTCGCTCAGGCGGTACGACGGCGCATCGATGCCGTTCAACGCGAGACCGACCAATATGATGCGGTCGGACGCATAGGCGTCGATCTTGTCCTCGCGCAGCGCCACATAGCCTTCGGCGTGGGTGCGCACCGGCAGGATCTGCGCCCTGACCTGCGCCTGGTCGAGCGCCGTCTGCAGGACTTTTTCAGTGGTGGTGCCTGGAATCACGCTCACCTTTTTACCTTCGAGATCCTTGATGGTCGCGA
>JAIOOZ010000245.1 GCA_021414185.1 Betaproteobacteria bacterium | reverse complement strand
CCCGTGTTCCTGATTTTTTGCGGTAACAACAGGCGCACCCGCCAGGTCGCGGAATTGCGCGGCAAGCCTTTTGCCAACGATCATCTCGACGCGTTCATGAATTCGGCGGTCGATGCCGGTATCGTGCTCGCGAGCTTTATCCATGCAGCAGAAGCCGTCGGGTTGGGTTGCTGCCCGATCAGCTCGGTGCGCAATCACGCGCAAACGATAAGCGATTTGCTCGAACTGCCGGACTGGGTGTTTCCGCTCGCGGGCCTGTGCGTCGGCTATCCGTCCGAGCCGGGCATGATCACGTCGCGGCTCGGGCTGGATGTCACGGTGCACACCGATACCTTCGACGAATCGGACATCGCCGGAAAAATCGACGCCTATGACCGCCGCCGCCATGCGCGCCAGCAGTACAAGAAGCAGCGCGACGTCGCGCGCTTTGGTACCGCAGAACTGTATGGCTGGTCGGAAGACAAGGCGCGCCAGTATGCGAAGCCCGAGCGCGCGGACTTCGGCGCTTTTATCCGCGGCAAGAAATTCAATCTTGCTTAATAGCGTTCTAAGAAATTGGAACCGCCGATAGACGCCGATGAACGCCGAAAACCAAAAACCATTTTTGTGAAAACTGCCGTATGGATTCGAATGGCGTATTGCAATGAGCCCTTATCTGCGTTCATCGGCGTTCATCGGCGGTTCCGTGTTGGGCTTGAGTTCGATTTTTTATTGTTAAGATCGCCGTAAGGGCACGCATGCAGCCAAGCAATCTCATAGTCATCATGTCCGACGAGCACAACCCGAAAGTCATGGGTAGCAACGGGCATCCGCTGGTCAAGACACCGAACATAGACGCGCTGGCGGCGGCCGGCACATCGTTCACGAGCGCTTATACGACATGCCCGGTGTGCGTGCCGGCGCGCGCGGCATTCGCCACCGGCAAATATGTGAACCAGATCGGCTACTGGGACAACGCCGACGCTTACGAAGGCGCGATCCCGAGCTGGCACCACCATCTGCGCGACCGCGGACATCGCGTCGTGTCCATCGGCAAACTGCATTTTCGCGGGCTGCCCGGCGACGACCACGGTTTTTCGGAAGAAATCATTCCGATGAACATCATCGAAGGCAAGGGCGACCTGATGGGGCTGGTCAGGAACGATCTGCCCGAGCGCGGGTTGTCGTGGAAGATCGCCAAGCTTGCCGGACCGGGTGAAACTTCCTATACCTTTTACGATCGCGAAATCGCCACCAAGGCGCAAATCTGGCTGCGCGAAGAAGCGCCCAAATACCGCGACAAGCCGTGGGTGTTGTTCGTCTCCTTCGTGTGCCCGCATTTCCCGCTGGTGGCGCCGGCTGAGTTCTATTACCAGTATCCGCTCGACAAGATGCCGTTGCCCAAGCAGTACGGGAAAGACGAGCGGCCCAAGCATCCTTACCTGCGCGATTACTCGGAAAGCTTTTCTTACGACAAGTTTTTTGACCCCGAGAAACTGAAGAAAGCGATCGCCGCGTACTACGGCCTGTGCAGCTTTCTCGATGACAACATCGGCAAAGTACTGCGCACACTGGACGCCACGGGGCTTACCGAAAACACGCGCGTGCTCTATACGTCCGATCACGGCGACAACCTCGGTGCACGCGGGCTGTGGGGCAAGTCGACCATGTACGAAGAAGTCGCAGGCGTGCCGCTCATCATCAAGGGGCCGGATATTCCACGCGGCGTGAAAATCAGCGAACCCGCGAACCACGTGGATACTTATCCGTTCATTCTGGAGTGCGCAGGTGAGAGCACGCCCGACGCGTACGATGTGCATCCCGGCCATTCGTTGTTCAAGCTCGCCAAAGGTGCAAAACCCGACCGTAACGTGCTGACCGAATATCACGGCATGGGCTC
>JAIOOZ010000244.1 GCA_021414185.1 Betaproteobacteria bacterium | reverse complement strand
TACGCCGTGGCCGCCGGCGTGGAGATATTGGCCACGTAAATGCGGTAAATATCCTCCAGCCGCGCCAGCACCTCGTCTTTACCCAGCACGTCGCTGTTGCGCACCGTTGCTGCTACCAGTTCCGGCGTGAGCATCCGCAGTGCCACGGACGCTGTCGGCGCATGGCTCAAATGCCACGGCTCCGCATTGACGCCGCCGCGGAATTCCGCGTACGGCCTGAAAAAATCGAAACGCGCGATGTTTTCATCGAGCCACTTATTGAGCCGGTGAAATACCCCGCCCATAGCGTATTCTTCGGGCAAGAGCCGGTAACGGTAATTTTCGGGCATGGCTGCGCGGTCTATCACGTCGATGTCGGTGCCCCAGTGGTGGCGGCTGGCGCCCGGCAGCGCGCTCCAGCACAGGATGCCCTCGATGAGTTCGCCGGCGTCGAGGCTGGCGTGATCGCGCACGTTGCCCGCCGCGTCGTAGAGCGGGCGCTCGCCGCGGTATTTCATGTTCCAGATTCGCAACTGCGCCGCAAAATCCCGGAAGCCGCTCGCTATCTGCAGGTCGATGCCGGCTTCGGCCGCCGCAGCCTTGAGCGCGAGAAACGGCTCCAGCACGCGGTGATGAATCGCGGCGCCGAGATCGTCGCGTTGCACGACGTGGGTGGTCGCGCGGCCGGTCAGTTCGAGATCGTTGAACATGTGGAGATTCTAACCTGCCAGTCGCGTACAAGAAAAAAGCCGGCACAAGGCCGGCTTTTTGAATGGTTCCGTTTTTTTATTATGCCGCCTTGGCAGGCGCTTCTTCTTTTTTATCCTCGCTGACCTCAGGGCGGTCGATCAACTCCACTACCGCCATGGGCGCGTTATCCCCCTTGCGAAAGCCGAATTTCAGTATGCGCAGATAGCCGCCGTTGCGCTTGGCATAGCGCGGGCCGAGCTCGCCGAACAGTTTGGTCACGATCTCGCGGTCGCGCAGGCGGTCGAATGCGAGCCGGCGGTTGGCGAGCGAAGGCGATTTGCCGAGTGTGAGCAACGGCTCGGCAACGCGGCGCAGTTCCTTCGCCTTCGGCAGCGTGGTCTTGATGACTTCATGCCGCAAGAGCGACACGGTCATGTTGCGCAGCATGGCCAGACGATGGCTGCTGGTGCGGTTGAGTTTTCTTAAGCCTAAACGGTGACGCATGATGAATCCTTTGTCGCGCCGGTTTCAGGATCTTCCCAAACCGGCCTTGCTTAGAGGAGCACGAGGGGATGCTTCCCCTCGTTTTGTAAAACTATTGTTAGACCTTTTCGAGGCCGACCGGCGGCCAGTTTTCGAGCCGCATGCCGAGCGTGAGTCCGCGCGAAGCGAGCACTTCCTTGATTTCGTTCAGCGATTTGCGGCCCAGGTTCGGCGTCTTCAGCAATTCGGTTTCGGTGCGCTGAATCAGGTCGCCGATGTAATAAATGTTTTCCGCCTTGAGGCAGTTGGCCGAACGCACCGTCAGTTCGAGGTCGTCTACCGGGCGCAGCAGGATGGGATCGATCTGCTGGGCTTTCGGCTGCTCGATTTGTACCGGCGTGCCTTTGAGGTCGGCGAACACCACCAGTTGATCAACCAGGATGCGCGCCGCGTAGCGGATCGCTTCTTCCGGCTCGATGGCGCCGTTGGTTTCGATGTCGACGATCAGCTTGTCGAGATCAGTGCGCTGTTCGACGCGCGCCGAATCGACCTGGTAGCTGACGCGGCGCACCGGGCTGTACGAAGCGTCGAGCACTATGCTGCCGACTGCGCGGCTGACCGCGCCTTCGATCTGTTCGCCGCGGCTGGTCCGCACGGCACCGGGCACGTAGCCGCGGCCGTGTTCTACCTTGATCTGCATGTCGAGCTTGCCGCCGGCCGTCAGATGCGCGATCACGTGATCGGGATTAACGATTTCTACGTCGTGCATCGGCTCGATGTCACCCGCGGTCACCACACCTTCGCCCTGCTTCTTGAGCGTCAGTTCGGCTTCTTCGCGGTTGTGCAGTTTCAGCACGATGCCTTTGAGATTCAACAGGATGTCGACCACGTCTTCCTGCACGCCGTCGATGGTCGAGTATTCGTGCAGCACGCCGCTCATCTTGACTTCGGTGGCCGCGAAACCGGGCATCGAAGACAGCAGGATGCGGCGCAGCGCGTTGCCGAGCGTATGGCCGTAACCGCGCTCGAAGGGTTCCATCGTGACTTTGGCGTGGAACGGCGAAATGTTCTGCACGTCGATAATACGAGGCTTAAGAAAAGTGCTGCTGGGCATGGCTTAAATCCTCTGAATTATTTCGAGTAAAGCTCGACCACCAGCGATTCATTGATGGTGGAGGGCAAATCGCTGCGTTGCGGCATGGTCTTGAACGTGCCTTTGAACGCGGCAGTGTCGACTTCGAGCCATTCCGGATAACCGCGGCCGGAAGTGGCTTCGAGGGCGGCCTTGATGCGCAGATGTTCCTTGGCTTTGCCTGCGACTTCGACCACGTCGCCCGGGCGCAGCTGGTAAGACGGAATATTCACGCGCTTGCCGTTCACCAGGATGCCGTTGTGGCGCACGATCTGGCGCGCTTCGGAACGTGACGCGCCGAAACCCATTTTGAACGTGATGTTGTCGAGGCGCGATTCCAGCATCTGCAGCAGCGTCTCGCCGGTGATGCCTTTCTTCTGTTCCGCGCGATGGTACGTATTGCGGAACTGGCGCTCAAGCAGGCCGTAAATGCGGCGCAGCTTCTGCTTCTCGCGCAGCTGCACGCCGTAGCCGGACAAGCGGCTGTTCTTCTGGCCGTGCTGGCCAGGCGGGTAGTTACGGCGCTCGATCGCGCACTTGTCGGTAAAGCACTTGTCGCCCTTGAGGAACAGCTTCTCGCCCTCGCGGCGGCACTGGCGGCATTTTGCGTCTAGATTTCTGGCCACAGCCGGTTCTCCTTAGATGCGACGCCGCTTCGGCGCGCGGCATCCGTTATGCGGGACGGGCGTGACGTCGGCGATGCTGGTGATCTTGAAGCCAAGTGCATTCAAAGCGCGCATGGCGGATTCGCGTCCCGGACCCGGGCCCTTGATGCGGACTTCGAGGTTCTTGACGCCGCATTCCTGCGCAAGCTTGCCCGCGTGTTCGCCGGCGATCTGCGCCGCGAACGGCGTCGATTTGCGCGAACCCTTGAAGCCGGCCGAGCCGCTGGTCGCCCACGACAGGGCGTTGCCCTGGCGGTCGGTGATGGTGATGACGGTGTTGTTGAAGGACGCATGAATGTGCGCGATGCCTTCCGCGACATTCTTTTTGACCTTCTTGCGAACCCGTGTATTTGCCTTAGCCATTGAATATGCTTTCCGCTAGTAATCTGTCGATCAGGCCGTGACGGCTTTCTGGAGCTTCACCGCTGCTTTACGCGGCCCCTTGCGCGTACGCGCGTTGGTGCGCGTGCGCTGACCGCGCACCGGCAGGCCGCGGCGATGCCGCAACCCGCGCCAGGTGCCGAGGTCCATCAGGCGCTTGATGTTCATCGAAACTTCGCGCCGCAAATCGCCTTCGATGGCGAATTTTGCAACCTGCTCGCGCAGCTTCTCCATGTCGGTATCCGACAGGTCCTTGACCTTGGTCGTGTGCTGAATGCCGGCCGACGAGCAGATCGCGCGCGCGCGGCTGCGACCGACGCCGTAAATCGCGGTCAACGCGATTTCCGCGTGTTGATGATTCGGAATGTTTACCCCACCAATACGGGCCATATGTTTCTACCTTGTATACAAAAAACGTACGCTGAAACTCTGCCAAAAATCGAAAGCCGGCGATTATAACCTGTTAATTTGCATCAGTAAATGCAAAATCTACCGGTTTATCCCTGGCGTTGCGCAATTACGCCGATCACCCCTGACGCTGTTTGTGCCTTGGGTCCTTGCAAATGACACGCACCACCCGCTTCCTGCGGATGATCTTGCAGTTGCGGCATATCTTCTTCACCGAAGCCAGTACTTTCATGTTTCGCTCCTTAAACCTGCTGCCTTACTTGGCGCGGAAAGTGATCCGGCACCGTGTCAAATCGTACGGCGAGACTTCCACCGTGACCTTGTCGCCGGGCAGAATGCGGATGTAGTGCATGCGCATCTTGCCGGAAATATGGCCGAGAACCGTGTGGCCGTTTTCCAGCTTTACCCGGAATGTTGCGTTGGGCAGGGTCTCCACGATCGAACCCTGCATTTCTATAGTCTCTTCTTTCGCCATTAACGAGTCGGAAACACGCCGCCGCCCTTGAAATTGGCCTTTTTGAGCAGGCTTTCATACTGGTGACTCATCGCATAAGCCTGCACCTGCGCCATGAAATCCATGGTCACCACCACGATAATCAACAAGCTGGTGCCGCCGAAATAGAACGGCACCTTTTTCCACACGATCAAGAATTCAGGCAGCAGGCACACCAGCGTCACGTAGACCGAACCCACCAGCGTCAGCCGCAGCATGATTTTTTCGATGTAGCGCGCGGTCTGGTCGCCGGGCCGGATGCCGGGCACGAAAGCGCCGCTTTTCTTCAGGTTGTCCGCGGTTTCCTTCGGATTGAACATCAGCGCCGCGTAAAAGAAACAGAAAAACACGATGGCCGCCGAGTACAGAAAAACGTAGACCGGCTCGCCGGGGTGCAGCGTGGAGGCGATATTCGCCAGCCAGCGCATGTTCTCGCCGGTGCCGAACCACTGCGCGAGCGTGGCGGGAAACAGGATGATGCTCGACGCGAAAATCGGCGGGATCACACCCGACATGTTGAGCTTCAGAGGCAGATGCGAAGATTGCCCGCCGTAGACCTTGCGCCCGACCTGGCGCTTGGCGTAATTGACGAGGATGCGGCGCTGGCCGCGCTCGACGAAGCACACCAGTGCGGTGACGCCGATCACCAATGCCGCGATGAAGAATATGGTCAGGATGGTGAAGGCGCCGGTGCGCTGCAGTTCGAGCGTGCCGACCACCGCGTTCGGCAGTCCTGCCGCGATGCCCGCGAATATGATCAGTGAAATGCCGTTGCCGATGCCGCGTTCGGTGATCTGCTCGCCCAGCCACATCAGGAACATGGTGCCGGTGACCAGCGTGATCATGGTCGTGAGGCGGAAAGCCAGGCCCGGATCGAGCACCAGTCCGCGCTGCGATTCGAGCGCAATCGCAATGCCCATACCCTGGAACATCGCCAGCGCGGCGGTGCCATAGCGCGTGTACTGCGTGATCTTGCGACGGCCTGCTTCGCCTTCTTTTTTGAGCGCTTCGAGCGTCGGCGACACGACCGTCATCAATTGCATGATGATGGACGACGAGATGTACGGCATGATGCCCAGCGCCAGGATCGTGAAGCGCGACAGCGCGCCACCCGAGAACATGTTGAACATGTCGAGGATGCCGCCTTTTTGCGACTTGAAGAGCTCTGCCAGCGTGACCGGATCGATGCCCGGCACCGGGATGTGCGCGCCGATGCGGTAAACGATCAGCGCGCCCAGCAAGAACAACAGGCGACGGTTGAGGTCGCCCATCTTGCCCTGCATGCTCAATCTGGAATCCTGATTAGCCAACGTTACTCAGCTTTCTTTTTCTTGGTGGGGGCTTTGTCTTTGCCGCCCTTGGCTTTGGCGTCAGGCGCTGCTTTGGCGTCTGCCTTGGCTTCGGCTTTTTCTTTCGACTCGGCTTTGGCTTTGCTCTTGGCTTCGGCTTTCGCTTCCGCGTTCACCGCTGCCTTGGCGTTCTCTTCGGCGATGGTAGCGGACGTGGTCGCAGCGCGGGTTTCAGCGCGCACGATGGCCGCC
>JAIOOZ010000243.1 GCA_021414185.1 Betaproteobacteria bacterium | reverse complement strand
AAGGCGCCCAATACCTATCGCGCCCTGTTAAGGGCCATCGTGGACGCCACCGCGTATGCGGCGAAACCCGAGAACCGCAAGCAGATCGCGGAAGCCATCGCGCCGGTGAATTTCCTCAATCAGCCGGTGACGGTGGTCGAGCAGGTGCTGACCGGCAATTACGCCGACGGGCTCGGCAACATCATCAAGGTGCCGAATCGCATCGACTTCGATCCTTTCCCGTGGCATTCGTTTGCGATCTGGATCATGACGCAGATGAAGCGCTGGGGCCAGGTCAAGGGCGATATCGACTATGCGAAGGTGGCGCGCGAGGTATTTCTCGCCACCGATGCCGCGAAAATCATGAAGGAAGCCGGCATGAAGGTACCCACAACTACAAGCAAAAAATTCTCGGTGATGGGCAAGGAGTTCGACTCGACCAAGCCCGATGCTTATCTCGCGAGCTTCGCGATCAAGAGGACGTAGGGCAATGCCGCGTTCCGGCCGTCTCGCGGCGGCTTTGCTGTCCCTGCTGATGTTCGCGTTGTTCATCGCGATCTGGCATGGCGCGACCATGCCAAGTGGCGGCGGCGGCCAGGCGGCTGATTCGGAATACGCGAAGATGCTGGGCTCGGCTGCCGCGAGCGGGCAGAAATCCGCGATGCCTACCCCCAAGGACGTGGCGCTCAAGTTGTGGGCGCACGCCAGGGACCCGTTCTACGTGCGCGGCACCAACGACCAGGGCATAGGCATCCAGATTGCATATTCGATAGGACGCGTGCTGCTCGGCTTTGGTCTTGCCGCGCTCGTCGCCATCCCGCTGGGCTTTTTGATCGGCATGTCGCCTTTGCTCTATCGCGCGTTCGATCCTTTTATCCAGGTGCTGAAACCTATTTCGCCGCTGGCGTGGATGCCGCTTGCGCTGTATACGATCAAGGACAGCGCGACCTCGTCGATATTCGTGATTTTCATCTGCTCGCTGTGGCCCATGCTGATCAATACCGCATTCGGCGTGTCAGCCGTGCGGCGCGAGTGGCTGAACGTCGCGCGCACGCTTGAAGTGTCGCCCATGCGCAAGGCGTTCCTGGTGGTGTTGCCGGCGGCAGCGCCCACCATCATGACCGGCATGCGCATCTCGGTCGGCATCGCCTGGCTGGTGATCGTGGCCGCGGAAATGCTGGTCGGCGGCACCGGCATCGGCTACTTCGTGTGGAACGAGTGGAACAACCTGTCGATCAGCAATATCCTGTGCGCGATCCTGCTGATCGGCCTGGTCGGCATGGTGCTCGACCAGCTCCTTGCGCGCCTGGCGCGCGCCGTCACCTATCCTGAGTAAGGCTTAAAGCGTGGAATTCCTCAGGGTCGAAGGTCTGAAAAAATCGTTTGTGCCGCCGCGCGGCGGCGCGCCGTTCGTGGTGTTCGACGAGGTCAATTTCTCAATCGACAAAGGCGAGTTCGTCTGCATCGTCGGCCATTCGGGCTGCGGCAAGTCGACCATACTCAATATCCTCGCCGGGCTCGACGAAGCGAGCGCGGGTGTCGTGATCATGGCCGGCCGCGAAGTTGCAGGCCCCAGCCTCGATCGCGGCGTGGTGTTCCAGGGCCACGCGCTGATGCCGTGGCTATCTGCCAAAAAGAATGTCGAGTTCGCGGTGAAATCGCGCTGGCGCGATGCGAGTCGCGCGAAAATAGGCGAAATCTGCCAGCGCTATCTCGACATGGTCGGGCTGACGGGTTCCGAAGACAAAAAGCCGGCTGAACTCTCGGGCGGCATGAAGCAAAGGGTCGGCATTGCGCGCGCGTTTGCGATCGAGCCCAAGATGCTGTTGCTGGACGAGCCGTTCGGCGCGCTCGACGCGCTGACGCGCGGCGTCATCCAGGACGAGCTGCTGAAAATCTGCGCAGCCACCCACCAGACCGTGTTCATGATCACGCACGACGTCGACGAAGCGATCCTGCTTGCCGACAAAATCATGCTGATGTCGAACGGCCCGAACGCGCGCATCGCCGAAATCGTCGTCAACACCTTGCCGCGCGACCGCAGCCGCAACACCATACACAAAGACCCGCAGTACTACCCGATACGCAATCACCTGGTCGATTTCCTGGTCAGCCGCTCGAAAGAATTCACCGAGCAGCCGCCGGCGGATTACGACCCGCGTCATCCGCCACAGGTGACGCCGGGGCTGCCGCCCGCTGCGCCGGCAATTCCCCTGTCGTTGGTGCAACCGCACGGTGCGCCGTCGCCCGTGGTGGCCGGCAGCAAAAACTGAATCAGATAACTTTTAAAAGGAGAGAGAGGCATGAGCATAACGAACCGCACGCAAGTTACCGAACTGATAGTCATGACGAGGATCAAAAAGGGTCTGTCGTGGGCAAAAATCGCCAAGGCCGTCGGCCAGAGCAAGGAATGGACGACCGCGGCACTGCTGGGCCAGATGCAAATGACCAAACAGCAGGCCAAGGCCGCCGGCAAATTGCTTGACTTGCCTGCGGATGCAGTGCTGCTGCTGCAACAGGTACCGTACAAAGGCTCGCTGCCGACCGCCGTGCCGACCGACCCGCTGATCTACCGGTTCTATGAACTGGTGAGCGTCTACGGCACGACGTTCAAGGAACTGATACATGAAGAATTCGGCGACGGCATCATGAGCGCGATCGACTTCAAGATGGACATGACGCGCGAGGCCGACCCCAAGGGCGACCGCGTCAAGATCGTCATGAGCGGGAAATACTTACAGTACAAAACCTATTAGTTGCCGAATGCGGACGCGTAAGCGCCGCCTCGGCTCGGCTGCGCGTATACGAACGGACAGCCAAGCTGCCGTTCAATACGCGCGGCAGCAAACACCGTTGTTTAACCTGACAGGGAGCCAATATGAAAGTCACGCGTAGAAAATTCATGACCGCCGCGGGCGGTGTAGCCGCGGCAACCATCGCCGCACCCGCGATCGCGCAATCCATGCCCGAAGTGCGCTGGCGCTGCGCGTCGAGCTTTCCGAAAAGCCTAGACACCATCTACGGCGGCGGCGAAGTCATCGCCAAGCGCGTGGCCGCGATCACCGGCGGCAAGTTCCAGATCCGTGTGTTCGGCGCCGGTGAAATCGTGCCGGCGTTCGGCACGGTCGATGCGGTCCAACAGGGCACGGTCGAATGCACGCACACCGCGGGCTATTACTTCGTTGGCAAGAACAAGGCGTTTGCGTTCGACACGACGGTGCCGTTCGGCATGAACCAGCGCCAGCAGAACGCGTGGATCTACTGGGGCGGCGGACTGCAGCTGATGCGCGACTTCCTGAAAGACTACAACATGATTTCGTTCCCGGCCGGCAACACGGGCACGCAGATGGGCGGCTGGTTCCGCAAGGAAGTGAAGACCGTTGCCGACCTGAAGGGCGTCAAAATGCGTATCGCGGGCCTCGGCGGCGAAGTGATGGCGCGGCTCGGCGCCGTGCCGCAGCAGATCGCGGGCGGCGATATTTATCCGGCCCTCGAACGCGGCACCATAGACGCCGCAGAATGGGTCGGCCCGTACGACGACGAGAAGCTGGGCTTCTACAAGATCGCGCCGCATTACTACTATCCGGGCTGGTGGGAAGCGTGCTCGATGTACGGGCTTTACGTGAACATCAAGGAATGGGAGAAGCTGCCCAAGGAATACCAGGCCGCGCTCGAGGCCGCGTGCTACGAGGCCAACACCGACATGATGGCCGAATACGATTTCAAGAATCCGCAGGCACTGCAGCGCCTGGTCAAAAACGGCGTCAAGCTGCACGCCTACTCGCCGGAAATCATGAAGGCCGCCTACAAGGCTTCGTTCGAGTTGTACGAAGAAGAGGCGATCAAGAACCCGGCGTGGAAAAAAATCTACGAGCCGTGGAAAAAATTCCGCGACGAGGAGTTCCTGTGGCACCGCGTGGCCGAGCAGACGCTGGCGACTTTCCTTTACAGCCAGCAGGTGGCCGCAACCGCGGCCGCCGCAAAAAAGAAATAGCCATAATTTTCCGGATAAATGCCCCGCAGTCGCGGGGCATTTTTTTGTACGGCACTGCACAGACAAGTACCTGTTAGCGGGTATCATCGCTGCTTCGCTTTCGATGGAATACGAGTGGAAGCTTTTCTGACTTCGACTCTGGTGGTCGCGCTCGCTGAAATCGGCGACAAAAC
>JAIOOZ010000242.1 GCA_021414185.1 Betaproteobacteria bacterium | reverse complement strand
AAGTGCGCTCATCAGCGCGTGCGCGGTGTTGGAGCACAACACCTTGAGTTCGACGGCCACTACTGCTCCATCGTGATGCCGGCTGCCTTGACGGTCTTCGCCCATTTCTCGACTTCGTCATGCAGAAACTTGCGCGCTTCCGCCGTCGTATTGCCGACCACCTCGGCGCCGAGCCGCGCCATCTTTTCCTTCACGTCCGGCAGGTGCAGCGCGCGTACCGTCTCCTTGTTGAGTTTCTCGATGATGGCGGGCGGTACTTTTGCCGGCGCGATCAATACGCCCCAGGAAGTCGATTCGTAGCCAGGCACGCTTTCGCCGATGGCGGGCACGTCAGGGAATTCGGCGGCGCGGCTTTTCGAGGTGACGCCGAGCGCGCGCAGCCGCCCGGCCTTGATGAGCGGCGTGGTCGAGACGATGGTGTCGAACATTAAATGCACCTGGCCGCCGATCAGGTCCGGATGCGCCTGTGTGCTGCCTTTGTAGGCGATGTTCTGCATTTTCGTGCCGGTCATCAACTGAAAGAGCTCGGCCGTCAGGTGCGGCGAGCTGCCGACGCCGCTCGAAGCGACGCTCAGCCCGTTGGGTTTGGCTTTCGCCATGTCGATCAGTTCTTTCACAGAGCGGGCGGGCAGGTTGTTGGTGACAACGAGTATGAGCGGCACCGTGGCGGTGATCGTGATCGGCGTGAAATCGCGCGCGGTATCGTACGGCAGCTTGCGTATGCTCGGATTGATCGCGAAGGACAATGCGAACAAGCCCAGCGTATAGCCGTCGGGTACGGATTTGGCGACGATGTCGGTGGCGATAATGCCGGTGGCGCCGGTGCGGTTGTCGACGACGACGTTCACACCCATGGACGCGGTGTATTTCTCGCCCAGGATGCGTGCCGTGACGTCGGCAGCACCCCCCGGCGCGAAGCCGACCAGTATACGAATGGGGCGCGCGGGATAGGACTGTGCAAAAACACCGGCCGCAAACAGTGCGAGTGAGCCGGCGATCAGAATACGTTTCATGGTTTTCTCCTCGATGCCGCAGCGAGGCGGCGGGCGCTATTGTCGTTGCGTTTGCAGGCGCGCGCAAATCCGCCGCTTTGACATGCTGCCGTGGCTGCTTCATCATCGCCGCTGCCGGATCCGCCTGGAGGAGAAATGAAAAAAATCATAATGTTCGCTGTCTGTTGCGCGCTTGCGCTCGCTGCCCCGCCGTTTGCTGCCGCGCAGAGCGACAATTACCCCACCAAGCCGCTGCGCATGATCTCGCCGTTTCCGCCGGGCGGCAGCGTCGACACGGTCGCGCGCCTGGTGGGCGCCAAGCTCGGCGAAAACCTCGGCCAGCAGGTCATCATCGACAATCGCAGCGGCGCTTCCGGCAACATCGGCACCGAGATGGCGGCGCGCGCGGCGCCCGACGGCTACACGCTGGTCATCAACACCCTGCCGCTGGTGACCAACGGCTATCTGTTCGGCCGCGTGCCGTATGACGTGGTCAACGATTTCGCGCCGATATCGCTGCTGTCGTCATCGCCGTCGATGCTCGCCGTCCACCCGTCGGTCCCTGCGCGTTCTGTGCGGGAGCTGTTGCAGCTCGCGAAGACGCAGCCCGGCAAGCTTAATTACGGCGCCGCCGGCGTCGGCACCAATCCGCACATCGCCGGCGAGCTTTTTAATTTGCTCGGCAAGGTCAATATCGTGGTGGTGCAGTTCAAGGGCGGCGGACCCGCGCTGATTGCGACCATAGGCGGCGAGATCGGCGTGTCGTTCTCCGGCGTCGGGGAGACCGCGCCGTACGTCGAAGGGGGGAGGCTGCGCGCGCTGGGGGTTACCGGTCTCAAGCGGTTCGCCGCGCTGCCGAATACGCCGACCATCTCGGAGGCAGGTGTGCCGGGCTATGAGTTCTCGACCTGGCACATGCTGCTCGTGCCCAAGGCGACGCCACGCGCGGTGGTCACTTTGCTTGCCGACAAGGTCAAGCAATCCATGCGCGCGCCGGATTTCGTGAAACCGTTCGAGCAAAAAGGCTACGAGGTCATCGCGAGCACGCCCGAAGAGGCCGCGGCCCACCTGAAAAGCGAGCTCGCCAAGTGGGGCAAGGTTATCAAGGAAAGAGGCATGCGCGCCGATTGACGCGCATGAAATCCATGGAGAACATCATGCAGCGTTTTGTTTTGATCGCGGCGGTATGCGCCGGCCTCGTTCCCTTGCACGCCGGCGCGCAATGGGTGCCGAAAATGCCAATCAGGATCGTGGTGCCATTCGCGGCTGGTGGGCCGACCGACATCACTGCGCGGCATCTCGCGAAAAAACTCACCGAAGTCCTTGGCGTGTCGGTGATCGTCGACAACCGCGGCGGCGCCAACGGCATGATAGGCGCGGAACTCGTCGCCAAGTCCAAGCCCGACGGCTATACGCTGCTGATGCCGACGTCGAGCACGATGGCGATCAATCCCGCGGTCTACGACAAG
>JAIOOZ010000134.1 GCA_021414185.1 Betaproteobacteria bacterium | reverse complement strand
AAGTGAGATTGCGCCGGGCTGACGCATAGTGCCGCGCGCGTCTTCATTTTTCACCGCGCTGGTGTGCCTCGCCGCCGCGGTGATTTTCGTAATGCCGCCGCCGGCGGGCATGACCGCGGTGACCATGCATGCTGCGGCCTTGATCGTCTTGACGATAGGCTTGTGGGCGCTTGGTACCCTTCCCGAGCACATCACGTCGCTGCTGTTCTTCCTGCTTGCGATGGTGTTCGCGATCGCGTCGCCGCAGGCGGTGTTCTCCGGTTTCGCGTCGCCTACGATGTGGCTGGTGCTGGGGGGGCTCTTCATCGCGGAAGCGGTGACTGTTACCGGCCTCGGGCAGCGCTTTATCGGCCTGCTGTTCGACCGCTACACTTTCGGCTACGGCGGCCTGCTCATTGCGATTGCACTGGTCGCGACGGCGCTGGCGTTCTTCATGCCGGCAACGGTGGGCCGCATGCTGCTGCTGATTCCCATAGTAGCCGCGCTGGCGCGCCGCGTGAGTTTCGCGCCCGGCAGCACCGGCTACAACGGGCTGATGCTGTGCGCGATCATCCTCTGCTATCAGAGCGGCAATGGCATTCTGCCGGCCAACGCGCCCAACCTCGTGCTCGCGGGCGCGACCGAGGCGCTCTACGGCGTGCATCTGATATACGCCGAATATTTCTGGGTCATTTTTCCGGTGCTGTGCCTGCTCAAAGGCATGACCGTGGTCGGCCTGGTGTACTGGTTGTTTCCCGCGACGGTGACGTCTGAAGCGGCGCCCGCGCCACACACGCCGATGAGCGCTGAAGAGCGGAGGCTGGCGGTAATCCTGATACTTGCGGTCGTGCTATGGGCGACCGATGTCGTGCACGGCGTACGCGCGGGCTGGGTCGCGCTGGCAGCGGCTATCGCCTGCATGCTGCCGCGCGTCGGCGTGCTGCCTTTCAAAGCTTTCAATGATGTGCGCCTCGGCGCGTTTTTTTACGTCGGCGGCACCATAGGGCTGGGCGCAGTCCTGCAGGAGTCGGGCCTCGGTGAATTACTGGGCAAGAGCCTGCAGACGTCGCTCAATCTGCAGGCCGGAGCGGATTTCGCGAACTTCATCACGCTGGGCTTGCTCAGCATGCTGGCCGGCGTCGTTGTAACGAATCCGGCACAACCCGCGGTGCTGGCGCCGCTGGCGGGCCAATTCGCCGAGGCGACCGGCTGGCCGATCAAGGCTGCGTTGATGATCAGCGCCATCGGCTTTAACACCATGATATTGCCGTACCAGGTGCCGCCGGTTGTGGTGGGCATGCAGGCGGCGGGCATTTCGCTGAGGACCACCTTGCGTATTGTTTTGCCGTTGGCGGCGCTGGGAGTTCTGGTTTTCCTGCCGCTCGAATACCTGTGGTGGCGGCTGATCGGCTATTTCGGCTGACGCCCGCCGCCTGCACTCCGCATTGACGAGGAACCCCGCATGCCCAAGCTGCGCGTAGCACCCGATCTCGAGATGCATTACGAGGTCGATGATTTCACCGATCCCTGGCGCGAGTCCGACGCAATCCTTTTGTTGCATGGTAACAATGAAAGCAACCTCGCGTGGTACGGCTGGGCGCCGCACCTCGCGCGCAAATACAAAGTCGTGCGTCCCGATATGCGCGGCTTCGGCGCATCGACGCCGATGGCGCGCGATTTTCCGTGGACGCTCGATATCGTGATTAACGATTACCTGCGGCTGATGGACACGCTGAAGATAGAGCGCTTTCATCTCGTCGGCGCCAAAATCGGCGGCGTGATCGGCCGCGCGTTCGCTGCGCGCCATCCCCAGCGCGTGCGCACGCTGACAGTGGCGGGCTCGCCACCGCCGGTGCGGCTGGATCTGGCGACGATCGCCGAGCGCGTGAAAGAAGTCGAGACCATGGGCATAGAGCATTGGGCGCGGCGCAGCATGGGCGGGCGGCTCGGCAAAGCGTTTCCGCGCGAAGGCGTCGAGTGGTGGATCAAATACATGGCGCGCACGGTCATGGCGAGCGAAGCGGGCTTTTGCGCAACCATCAATTTTTCCGACATAAGCGCCGACGTGAAAAAAATCAAATGTCCGATGCTGGTCATTACCACCGAGGAAAGCGGTCTGGCGTCGGTCTCGCAGACGCGTGCGTGGCAGGAGCAGGTGCCGCATTCGGAACTCGTCGTGCTGCCCGGTGATTCGTTTCACGTCGCGGCGACCGATCCCGACCGCTGCGCCGCGGCGTTGCTCGATTTCATTGCGCGGCATAGCGATTAGAAAAATCAAATACAAAAACCTGGCCACAGAGGTCACAGAGGCCACAGAGGAAAAACAGACCCGTATATAGATTGATTGGTTTTCGGCTTTTCTCTGTGACCTCTGTGGCTAAAGTTTTTGAATTTACGTGAGAGGGTTTTAGATATGAGTCGTTTGCCATTCTTCGTGGCTGCTCTGGCGCTGGCGGCAGGTGGCGCCATCGCGCAAACTTATCCGGCGAAGCCGATCCGCATCGTCGTGCCGTGGCCGCCGGGCGGCGGCACGGACCTGGTCGCCCGCACCGTCGCGCAGAAAATGAACGAGACGCTGGGCCAGACCGCGGTGGTGGACAATCGCGCGGGGGCCAATGGCATCATAGGTGCCGACCTCGCGGCTAAGGCGCCCGCCGACGGCTATACCGTGCTG
>JAIOOZ010000241.1 GCA_021414185.1 Betaproteobacteria bacterium | reverse complement strand
CCGACCGGCTCGTCGTCGAGCATGGTGACCGCCAGCACTTCCTTGGTCGACGAGGTGACAAAGATTTCCTCGGCGGTCCTGACTTCGTGTTCCGATATTTCGCGCAGTTCGAGCGGCATTTTGTTGGCCCTGGCGATTTCGATCACGACGTCGTAAGTGATGCCGGGCAGGATCAGGTGGTTTTTCGGCGGCGCCAGCAGCACGCCGTTGCGCACGATGAACACGTTGCTGGCAGAAGCTTCGGTCAGGTAGCCGTCGCGAAACATCAACACTTCCGCAGCGCCCGCATCGACCGCCATCTGCTTCAGCAGGCAATTGCCGAGTAATGACACCGACTTGAGATCGCATTTGAGCCAGCGGAAATCGGTGGCGGTAATGCACGGCACGCCTTTTTCGACCTGTTCGCGCGGCGGCGTCACCAGCGGATTGCTCATGATGAATACCGTCTGCTTCACGTTCAGCGGAAACTCGTGCGCGCGCTTGGCCGCGCCGCGCGTGACCTGGTAGTAAATGGACTGGTCGTCGCCGTCGTTGCGCTTGATGACTTCGTGGGTGAGCCGCGTCCATTCCGCGTCCGGCAGCGGATTGGCCAGCCGGATGCCGTCGAGGCTGTTTTGCAGCCGCTTGAGATGCTCGGCAAGCCGGAACGGATGGCGCGAATAAACGGGCACCACTTCGTAGACGCCGTCGCCGAAAATAAAACCGCGGTCGAGCACCGGCAGGCGCGCTTGGTCAATCGGCATGAATTCGCCGTTCAGGTAAACGATGTCAGTGGCCATATCCGCTCCCTATTTGAATAAAAGTCTGATCGAATCCCAGCCGCGCCCGAGAATTCCCGCCAGCGCGACGTCTTCGAGCGCCACGACGGGTAACTCGGCATACGGCTTGCCATCGAGGGTCAGTTTGATCACGCCGATTTTCTGTCCTGCGGCAACCGGCGCCAGCAGCGGCTGGCGGCTCTCGAGGTTCGCTTTCATCTTGTCGGCCTGGCCCTTGGGCAGGCTGACGTACAGATCGTTGAGAAATCCCGCTTTCACGCTGTTCGAGGCGCCTTTCCAGATCGGCAGGCTCGTGACCGCCTGGCTTTTCTCGTACAGCTTCACGCTATCATAATACTGAAACCCGTAGTTGAGCAGCTTCTGGCTTTCCGTCGCGCGCGCCGATTCGGAAGCGGTGCCGACCACCACCGAAATCAGCCGGCGTTCGCCGCGCTTCGCCGAAGTAATGAGGCAGTAACCGGCGTTCTCCGTGTAGCCGGTTTTCATGCCGTCGACTGTCGGGTCCGACCACAAGAGGCGGTTGCGGTTGGCCTGGGTGATGTTGTTGTAGCGGTATTCCTTCATCGCGTATAGCGGATGGTATTCGGGAAAATCGCGGATGATGGCGATGGCAAGCAGCGCCAGGTCCTGCGCGGTGGAATAGTGCTGCGGGTTGGGCAGCCCGGTCGAGTTCATGAAGTTCGAGTTTTTCATGCCCAGTTGCTGCGCATGGGCATTCATTTTTTGCGCGAAGGTTTCTTCGCTGCCGGCGATCAGCTCGGCCAGCGCGATGCACGCGTCGTTGCCGGACTGCACAATCATGCCGCGCATCAGTTCCTCGACCGTCACCGCTCGCTTGGGCTCGATAAACATGCGCGAGCCTTCGGCTTTCCATGCGCGTTCCGAGACCGGCACGTTTTGCGTCAGCTGGATCTGCTTTTGCTTCAGCGCGGCAAACGTCAGGTATGCCGTCATCAGCTTGGTGAGTGATGCAGGCTCGATTCTTTCGTCCGGCGTTTTGCCGGCGAGCGTCTGCTGGCTGTGATAATCGAGCAGCAGGAAGGAGCGCGCGGCAATGGGCGGCGCCGGCGGCACGAGCGGATGGGGCGATTGGGCGAACGACGCGGCGGCAAACAGCGACAGCAGAAGCAGAAGTGTGCGCATGAATTCCGAAAATTTTGATTATAACAAAGCAAAGTTGCATTGCCGGCGGCAACTTGAAACAATGAGCGCCCATTGAGTCAACGCTAAACCGGAAAATCTCCGACATGAACAATCTGCAAAAAGTTGCAAACGTGGCGGTCATCGCTTTGCTGTTCGCATCTTCGGCATTGGGCGCCGAATCGGTAACGACCGCCAATGCCTGGACTCGCGCGACCGTGCCGGGGCAGAGCGTGGCTGGCGCCTACTTCGACATCACGTCCGTTGCGCCTGCCGCGCTCGTCGCGGTAGAAAGCCCGGCCGCGAAAAAGGCCGAACTGCACACGATGTCGATGGACGGCGGCGTGATGAAAATGCGCGCGGTACAGAAAATCGAATTGCCGGCACAGCAGACGGTCAGCTTGAAGCCCGGCGGTTACCACGTCATGCTGATCGATATCAAACGCGAACTCAAAGCGGGCGAACGCGTGCCGCTGAAAATCGTGGTGCAGGACGGCAGGGGCGTGAAAACATCACTGAACGTTGAAGCCGAAGTGCGCGCGGCTGCACCGCCGGCCCAGCATATGAAATAGGCGGTTAGCGCGTTACCGCGCGTCACCGCCGTCGCGGTAACGGCGCACGGCCACCCGCAGAAACGCGAGTTGCGCGCGGAAGTTGCTGCAGCCCTTGCATATCAGGAGGTGCAGCCGCACGCTCCATTGCTCGAGAGGCCCGAGCCGGCGTTCCTGTGCTGCCGACAACAGCACGCTGATTTCTTTGCATGAGCGCATGGGATTTATCGGCTCGCGCCGCCAAACCATTTGATTTCGAGGCATTCGCGCAGAATAATGCGCGCGCGATGCAGGATCTGCTCGGGGTCTCCCCAGGTGGCCGGCATTTGCTGCCAATGGCCGTCGCTTTTGAACAACGAGTCCACCGTCTCGGCGTCAGTGCTGTCTTCGACGCCGGTCAGCGGCTGCTCGCGCGACTTGCGGCGTATGGCGTCGATGATCTTGTGCTTGAGTATGCCGGTGAGCCAGGTCCTGACCGAAGAGTTGCCGCTGAAACGGGCGCGGCCTTCGAGCGCTGCCAGCAGCGTTTCCTGCACGACGTCCTCGGCCTGGTCGGGGTTGCGCAGCTGCAGCATTGCGTAGCGCAGCAAGTACGGCCGGTGTTGCTGCAGGTCCTGGTCGCTGGGGAGATTCACAAGGGGGCTTGAAATCGTGGCGGATGGTCCAATCTACGGTTTTTTTTGCCTGCTAACAAGTGAATCCGGATGTTGGGGTGCGCACTTGAAAATCTTCCAGGCGCAACCCATATGTGTTGCGTAGGGCGTTGGCCCGATCAAAATACAGGAGAATTTACGATGGCAAACGTTGCACGTTTCAACACGCTCGACACCACTCTGGACGACCTGATGCGCGGATTTTTCGTGCGCCCGATGAACTATGAACCGACGGCCGCGCCGGCGCAATTGCGCGTGGACGTGACCGAAAACGAAGCCGGCTACGTGGTGCGCGCCGAGATCCCCGGCGTCAAAAAGGACGACATCAACGTGGGCATCGAAGGCAACCAGGTCGAAATCAGTGCCGAAGTGAAAAACGAAAAA
>JAIOOZ010000240.1 GCA_021414185.1 Betaproteobacteria bacterium | reverse complement strand
CGTCGCGCTTGCGCCGGACCAGGAGCCCGCGCATGACAACGGCGAGACCATAGCCAATGTGTGGGTGAAGCCGAACGAAGGCATTGAGCAGTTTCGCGAAGGCAAGCTGAAGATGATGACGCCGACCATCCATACGCTGCGGCTGTTTGCGCAGTTCGAAACGGCAGGGGCGCTCATCGACGCGATGCGCGCATTGCCCAATGTACCGACCATCGCGCCGCGCATAGGCAAGGACGGGCGCCGCATCATGCCGGGCGAGCCGGGTTACGAGGAAGCCGGCGCGCACGAAGGGCAAGTCAAATGGCGGTGATCACTCCCGGCGAAGTCGTGCAGGTCTCGCCGCTGGTGCGGCGGCTGACCGCGCCCAACCCCGGCATGATGACGGGACCCGGCACCAACACTTATATAGTCGGCCAGAACGCGCTGGCGCTGATAGATCCGGGCCCCGAGATCGATGTGCACCATCAAGCGATGTTGGAAGTCGTCGGTGACCGCCTGCGCTGGATCTTGTGCACGCATACGCATAGAGATCATTCACCCGCTGCGCGCGCATTGAAGGCCGCGACCGGCGCCGAAGTCATCGGCATGCATGCGCCGCAATACGACAACCAGGACATCGCGTTTGCACCCGACCGCGTGTTCGCGCATGGCGACGTGCTCGAATGCGGCGAGTTCACTTTGCGTGCGGTGCATACGCCGGGCCACGCATCCAACCATTTATGCTATCTGCTCGACCGCGAGAAGCTGCTGTTCACCGGCGACCACATCATGCAGGGCTCGACGGTAGTGATCAGTCCCCCCGACGGCGACATGGTGGTCTACCTCAAATCACTTGAGTCGTTGCTCGAACTTGATATCGAGCGCGTGGCGCCCGGTCACGGCCATCCGATCGAAACACCGCATGCCGAAGCCAAAAGGTTGATCGAGCACCGTCTGAAGCGCGAGCAAAAAGTGATAGACGCATTCAGCGTCAGCAATCCGGCGACGCTCGACGAACTCGTGCCTATCGTTTATGCGGACACGCCACAACGCCTGCACCAAGTCGCTCGGCGCTCGCTGCATGCGCATTTGCTGAAGCTTGCCCATGATGGCAGGGTGGAGCGGCAGGGCGAGCGCTGGAAACTGCGCACTTAGTCATCAGGTATTTCGTGCCGTATCCAGCGGGCTTTTAACCCCGCGGCCGCCTTTGTTCATCACATGGGTATATATCATCGTCGTCTCCACGCTGGAATGCCCTAACAGTTCTTGAACTGTGCGAATGTCATAGCCGTTTTCCAGCAAATGCGTGGCGAAAGAATGGCGCAGCGTGTGACAGCTTACGTGCTTGGTGATGCCGGCAGCGCGTGCGGCCTGCTTAACTGCCCTGCCCAAGACATCGTCGAAAATGTGGTGTCGGCGAATTGCGCCCGTCCGCGGGTCGGTTGACAGTTTTCGCGACGGAAATACAAACTTCCAAGCGAGCTCGTATGCAGCCCCCGGGTACTTGCGCGCAAGTGCGTGAGGCAGTTCGACGTCACCATAGCCTGCCGCAAGATCTTTCTCGTGCAATGCTTTTACGCGAACGAGATGCTGTTGCAACGGCTCTATGAGTTTTTCGGGCAAGGTTGTCACGCGATCTTTTCCGCCCTTACCGTCGCGCACGATGACTTGCCGGTAACTCACGTCGATATCCTTGACCCGAAGCTTGAGACATTCGCGCAATCGCAGACCGGCCCCGTAAATCAGGCTCGCCATGATCCATTTCGTGCCTTCGAGATGTGACAGCAAGCGATGCACTTCCTCCGCCGTGAGCACTGCCGGCACGCGAGCTGGCCTTTTTACACGATCGATTTCGTCCAGCCAGGGTAGCGGCTGAACGAGAACCTCTTTGTAAAGAAAGAGCAGTGCGGACAGAGCCTGATTCTGCGTCGAGGCGGCAACCGACCTCTCTCGCGCCAGGTGGTTGAGGAAGGCCGTCACGGCGACTTCGCCAAGGTCTTTTGGGTGCTTTTTGCCGTGAAAATAGATAAACCTCTTGATCCAAAACACATAACTCTGCTCCGTCCGCAGACTATAGTGCTTGCGCCGTATCGCATCGCGGACCTGGTCCAAAAGACGTGGCGGTGCAGCAGGGGCATTCGAATACCATTTATCTGTGGCCATATGAATAACACCGTTTTTTAATGCTACAGTTCCGTTAACGGTTTGAATGACATTCAGATATCGGCCAAAGGTCATAGAATGACGGAATACAAAGCGACGTTTCGGCTCACTACTTCAAGTTAAGTCCGCGATAGATGCCATCAGCATTTTCAACACCATGAATCGTCCGGTTGCAATAGACCTCAAGTCGTACAGACCATCGAGTCAAAAAATGCTAAAAGGTGAAGCGTTAGTACGCTGTCGCAGAAGCGAGCTTCGGACGCACAGCGTACTAACGCTTCACCGGATGAGCACAATTTGCCCCGCGCCCGCACAATTTGCCCCGCGCCCCGGCGAATGTTCAGACATTATTTATCAATCCGCCGATCCAGTAGCAAGCAGCAGCGCGGGCATCTATCGAGACCTAACTTCTCGTCGCATCAGACGCGCAGTCCAATGACTTCGACATGCAATCCTGCAGACCGATCAACTCGCCCTCTCGCGCTGCATCACTGGCGCGCTGATGGACTCGTACGTTAGGTTACTGCATGTCGCCCAGCACTCGGACTCTCTTACTGCTCGCGATAGTGCCTCTATCGGCGTTTCAATGTGTACCTTCTCCGCTGGTTCGCGTGTCGATCGACGATCCGCACTTGCTCGGGTCCCCGGCAGCCAAACCGACGCAGAGCGAGGTTTTTGACACGGCCGTTTTCCGTGCATCGTCGTTCGCCAAGGTTTTTTCGCTCATTCGTGACGACATTTGCATGTTCCACGGGCAAGCGCCTGGTGCTCCGGACCGATGCTCGTCCTTTGGCAATTTCGGGGATGAAGGCATCCGCCTTGACGTTCATTACAGTTCCGAATCCCAAGTTACGGCCGTCGTCCTCGTAAAAGAAGCGCGCGTATTTGGAAAATACAGCAAAGGCGAAGTTCAAGAGGCATTCGAACGCTTGGTCGCATCGCCACTGACGGCTGAATTTGGGAGCCGAGTTCGTGTGCAGCAGTAACCTAACACGTAGCTGGTGCGGACCGGCCGCTAGCGTCGCGCCGCATCAACGGTCTGTGTGGGCCGGCCGAACAGCACGACGTTAACGCATATCCGGGTCGGACCAGCACAAACTATTGATCCGACGAGATATGCCATTCACATTTTGGCCGTATATAGTCTTAGAGCGCCATTTTAATGGGCAGAATCGCTGCTCCAAGAAACACGCCGATAGTTTCCTGTCACTTAGAACAAAGTTTTCCGTGCTGAAAACGACGCTCTAAGGCCGGAAAACACGCGATTCCGAGCGGAGAGTCTAATAGCTGCGCGGACTTGACATGGTCCGACCCCAGACAACGGACTACGTTGTTATCGACTGCACGCCGGTATTTCGCCGGAAAAACCAAGTGGTACGGCAGTACTGTTACATTGTGACTCTTCTGCAGATACTCGCTCACTAAAGCATCTTACGTCATACCGTAAGCGGCGAGGAATTCGACCCGGAGAGATTCAGCATTGCCCCAGCGATCGGCACTAAAAAGCGCATCCTTCCCCAGTACCCACCGCCAGGTGTGGGCGATGGCGGGGCCGATCATTCTGGCCAATGTCACGGTGCCGCTGCTTGGCGCGGTGGACACCGCCGTCGTGGGGCACCTGCCGGAGCCGTATTACATCGGTGCGGTCGCCATCGGCGCGATGTTGTTCAACTTTATCTATCACCTCTTCAACTGCCTGCGCATGGGGACCACCGGGCCGACGGCGCAGGCGCGCGGCGCCGGAAACCACGCCGAAGTGCGCGCGATGATTGCCCGTGCGCTGTTGCTGGCGGCGGTGATCGGCAGCGTCATCATCGCGCTGCAACTGCCGATCATCGGGCTTGCATTCTGGATGATCGAAGCCAGCGCCGAAGTCGAGCACTACGCGCGCGCGTATTTTTTGATACGCGTGTGGTCGATGCCGGCGGTGCTGGGCTCCTACGCCATCTTCGGCTGGCTCTACGGCCTGCGCAACGTGCGCACACCGCTGGTGATACAGGTATTCGTCAATTGCCTGAACATCGTGCTGGCGATGCTGTTTGTCTTTGTGTTCGAGTGGGGCGTGCCGGGCGTGGCCGCGGCGACACTGATTGCCGAGTACATCGGATTGCTGCTTGGCCTGTTAAGCGTATGGCGCACGTTGGGCGACTTGCCCGACGACGACAGGCGCGCAAGGTTGCTCGACCCGCTGCAGTTACGACGCATGGTCGCGATCAACAGCGACATTGTGCTGCGCACGATATGCGTGGTGTCAGTGCTGGGCCTTTTTATGGCGAAAAGCGCCGAATTGGGCGACGTGCAACTGGCCGCCAATCAGGTACTGCATCACTTTCTGATTTTTACCTCGTTCGCGCTCGACGGCGTGGCGCATGCAGCCGAGGCCATACTCGGCGAGTCGGTGGGGCGGCGCGACCGCGCGGCGTTCGTGCATGACATGCGCGTCGTATTCCTGTGGTCGGGTGTTGTCGGCGCAGTCAATATACTGATCTACCTTGTTGCGGGCCATGGCATCATCGCGCTGATGACCAGCATTCCCGAAGTGCGGGCCGCGGCGGCGAGTTATCTGTGGTGGCCGACGCTGCTGCCGCTCGTTTCGGTGTGGGCTTACACCTACGATGGGGTTTATCTCGCCGCGACCCGCACGCGCATCATGCGCAACACCGTTATGGCCTCGTTCGCCCTGTTTGTGGCCGCGTTGTATCTTTTAATGCCGCTCTTTGGTAACGCGGGCCTGTGGATCGCAGTGAGCGCATTTCTGGTCGGGCGCGCGGTATTGCTGCATACCTTTTTCCCGCGTGTGCTGCGCGCCATTTAGGCGACACTGGTTGTGCGGTTGCTTTGGCAATATCGCCGGTGGCTTGCGTGTGAGCCACGATTGCGCGACCAGGCCGAGATTCAGGTCGGACCAGCGTAACGATTTGATTTGCGACCGCTATACGTCAACGCCCCTCTTGTTTAGGCCTTAGAGGTGTATTTTTGACGGTAAAAGACGCGCTCTAAGGAAGGGCGGGCGGGCGACATGCACACGCTTAGCGCGGCGATCTTGCTGGTAAAAATGAGCTTCCAAGCTGGAAATATTCAGCGTAAGGCAGATCAACTTCCAATACTACAAAGACTTGGCTTGGTCCGACCCGGGAAGGAGCCCGGCGAAGGTCGATTGCGCGAACCTTTTAACTACGAACTAAAGAAATTTGGAACCGCCGATAAACGCAGATGAACGCCGATGGAGTTCCGAGGCTCCTTCCCCTTCAAGGGGAAGGCGGGGATGGGGATGGGTCATGTATTTCGACTTGCTCACCCATCCCCACCTCGGTCCTCCCCTTGAAGGGGAGGAAGACTTTCTTAACCTATCGGCGTTTATCGGCGTCCATCGGCGGTTAAAAAAGCCTTTCCAGCTTTAAAATTTTTCTACCCACGGGCGCAGCTCCAGCTCCCACGTCCAGGCGCTGCGGTCCTGCTCGAGCACATGCAGATAGCTGCGCGCGATCGCGTCGGGGTCGAGTGTCGAATCCGGCGCGTCGGGTAGCTCGACATGACGCGGGCCTCGTATGCCGCCGTCGATCACGAAATGCGCAACGTGCACGCCTTTGGGTGCGAGTTCGCGCGCGATGCTTTGCGCCAGACCACGCAGCGCGAACTTGCCCATCGCGAACGCCGCGGACAGCGGATAGCCCTTGATGCTGGCCGACGCGCCGGTAAAGAGTATTGCCCCGCTGCCGCGCGGCACCATGCGCTGCGCCGCCAGCTGCGCGACCAGAAAGCCGCCGTATGCGGAAACGGACAATGCCTTGGCCACTGCGTCCGCATCGACGTCGACGATGGA
>JAIOOZ010000239.1 GCA_021414185.1 Betaproteobacteria bacterium | reverse complement strand
ATCGCCAGCGGCATCGGCGACAGCATGTGCGCGGCGTCGTATTCCTTGTTGAGCGTCTTGTCGCGTATCACCGCCCAGCCGGCGGTTTTGACGACGTCCACATTCAAGCCCTGGCGCGCGTAAAAACCCATCGGCAGCGACATGATGATGGGGGTTGCGCAGGTGATCGGGATGAAGCCGATTTTCACCGACTGCTTTTCGAGGTTGCCCACCTGCGCGAAAGCTTCCTTCGCCATGCCGAGCGGGAAAAACGTCGAAATCGCCGACAGCGCGGTGCCGGCGCCCACTGCGCGCAGGAAACGCCGGCGCAGCTCGTCCTGCGGAAACAGCGCGCGCATCACGGCGGACTCGACGACGCGCGAGTGCAGAGCCTCGCTGCCGCTCGCCAACTGGTCGGTTTCAACCGCCGCATCGTGCTCCGCCTGCGTGGTATGCCGGCCGCAGCCGCAGCCACGCGACAACTTGATATTCGGATCGTAGGGGTTCTTGAAACCGGACATGGGTGTCTCCGCTGAAGTTTAATCGTCCGGTTATCAGCAGGATGCATACCAGTGCCGCGCACCGTACGCGAACAGCACATCAGCAATCTGTTTTTATTGATGAATCGACGCACCGACGAAGTTCGCAACACCCACGTTCCGCTGCCGTTGCAGGCGCCGCCGCACGTTATTAGTGCGCTGCGCACTCGAATCGGGCGCGCGGGTAGTCCTTTGCCAACTCAACCGTTAAAATCGCGTCCATGAAATCGAGAACGCTTGCCGCATTGACGGCGCTGCCGCTGACACTCGCGCTCGCCAATTGCGCGCAAAACCCGGTGTCCGGACGCGCCAATTTCGTCACCATGTCGGAAGCGCAGGAAGTCCAGACCGGCCGCCAGGAAGACGTCAAGGTGCGCCAGGAGTACGGCGTCTACGACAACAAGGCGCTGCAACAGTACGTGAACGAAGTCGGCCAGCGGCTGGGCCGCGCCAGCCATCGCCCGCAACTGCAATACACTTACGTGGTCGTCGACTCCCCCGAGATCAACGCGTTCGCGCTGCCCGGCGGCTATATCTATGTCACGCGCGGCATCCTCGCTTATCTCAACTCGGAAGCCGAACTCGCCGCCGTGCTCGGGCACGAGACCGGACACGTGACCGCGCGGCACGGCGTGCAGCAGATGAGTGCCGCGACCGCCGCCGGCGTGGGCGCGACGCTGGTCGGAATTTTCGTGCCGGCGCTGCGCAACCAGGCGGGCGATACCGCCATCAGTCTGCTCGGCAACGTGCTGCTGTCGGGCTATGGCCGCGAGCACGAACTCGAAGCCGACAAGCTGGGCGCTGAGTACCTGTATCGCACCGGTTACGATCCGCAGGCGATGATCAAGGTCATCGGCGTGCTCAAGAACCAGGAGCTGTTCGACGCCGAAGTCGCGCAAGCCGAAGGCCGCCAGCCGCGCAGCTATCACGGTGTGTTCGCCTCGCACCCCGACGCCGACCAGCGGCTGCAGGAGGTGGTGGGCGAAGCCGGCAAGCTGGCTGGCAGCGGGCGCGTCAACCAGGAAGAATTCCTGCGCATGATCGACAAGGTCCCGTTCGGCTACAGCGAAAGCCAGGGCTTCGTGCGCAACTTCACTTTCTACCACCGCGAACTCGGGCTCGTCCTCAAATTCCCCGACACCTGGCGCATCAGCAACAAGCCCGACAGCGTGTCGGCCAGCAACCGCGGCGGCGACGCCATGATCGAAATGCGCCTGGCCGGCCGCGCGCAGGGCGCGCCCGCCGACATCCTGCGCAAACAGATCGGCAACGCGCGCGAAATCACCTCCACCACCATCAACGGCCTGCCTGCCGCCATCGCCACCACGAGCATCCGCGGGCTGCCCACGCGCGCCGCCGTCGTGTTTCTCGGCAAGAGCGCGTACCTGATTGGCGGCCAGGCAAAAACGGAAGGCGCCATGCAGCAGGCGCTGGCGGCGATCAATGCTACGATTACGAGCTTTCACGCCATGAGCGAAACGGAACGCAACTCAGCGCGGCCGCTGACGCTGCGCGTCATCAACGCGCCGCCGGGCGCGACATTTGCTGAACTCGCGCGCTCCTCACCCCTGGGCAAGAATGCGGTATCGTACCTGCGCCTGTTGAACGGCCTGTATCCGAATGGCGAACCGGCCGCGGGGCAGGCGCTGAAGATCGTGGAATAAATAATGAGCCCCATCATCACTCTCGATGCCGCGCGCTGGGAGGCGCCGCTCGCCCCCGCCGCCGCGGCCGCCGCCACGCGCGATCTCGAAGCCGGCAACGTACTGTTCCTGCCGCAGTTGAAATTTGCGCTCGCCGCGGAAGAGCAGCGTTTCCTGTCGCCGCAATGGCTCGCCCGCGGCGCGAAAAACGTGAGTTACGATCCGCGCTCAAGCACGCTCGCGCACACGTCGGCCGACGGCGCCGACCGCGAACAACTTTCAGCAATGATCGCGCGCTACGCGAGCCACGCGCAGCAACTCATCTTGAACCTGTGTCCGCACTATGGGCAGCATCTCAAGTACGGCCTCACCAGCTTCCGGCCGGTCGAAACGCGCGGGCGCGAGACTTCGCGCAAAAAAGACGACACGCGGCTGCACGTCGACGCCTTTGCATCACGCCCCAACCAGGGTCTGCGCATCCTGCGCGTGTTCTCCAATATCAATCCGCGCAACGAGCCGCGGGTGTGGGAAATCGGCGAGCCATTCGACGCGATGGCCGGCAAGTTCGCCGCGCGCGTGCCGCCGCAAGTGCCGGGCAGCGCGTGGCTGCTGGAAAAGCTCGGCATCACCAAGGGGCGACGCAGCGCCTACGATCATGTCATGCTCAACCTGCACGACAAGGCCAAGCTCGACGACGGCTACCAGCAGGCAACGCCGCGCACGCATTTCGAATTTCCGGCGCAGACGACGTGGCTGGTCTTCACCGACCGCGTGATGCACGCGGCGCTGGCGGGCCAGTTTCTGCTCGAGCAGACGTTTTACCTGCCGGTCGCGGCGATGCAGGACGAGCGCTATGCGCCCCTGCGCATCCTCGAGCAGATTTATCGGCGCCGGCTCGCGTAAACTGCGCCCTGTGCCGACCATTACCATAACCGTGCAAGCCGATGATGTCTCCTAGCGCGGCCCCGCCAGCCGCCGGCCAGCCGACGATCGCATACATCTGGATCTGGGTGCTCGCCGCGGCGTGGATACTGCCCGGGCTCGTCGGCCACGACCCGTGGAAACCCGACGAAGCCTATACGTTCGGGCTGGTCTACAGCCTGCTCAAAGACGGCGACTGGATCGTGCCCATGCTGGCGCACGAACCGTTCATGGAAAAGCCGCCGCTGTTTTACCTGAGCGCCGCGGCGCTCGCTTCCCTGCTGTCGCCGCCGCTGGCGCTGCACGATGCGGCGCGTCTCACCACCGGTCTCTACATGGCGTGCACTTTCGCCTTCATCGCGGGCGCGGCGCGCGAACTCTACGGCGTGAACCGGGGCTGGCTGGCGGCGCTGATGCTGATGGGCTGCCTGGGCATCCTGATCCGCAGCCATCAACTGGTCACCGACATTTCGCTGCTGACCGGATTCGCCGCGGGCTTTTACGGCTTCGCGCTCGCATTGCGGCGCCCAGCAGCCGGCGGCTTCTGGCTGGGCACCGGTGTCGGCATCGGCTTCATGTCCAAGGGACTGCTGGCGCCCGGCGTGTTCGGCATCATCGCTATGCTGCTGCCGCTGTTTGCGGCCTGGCGCAATCGCAATTACGCGGTTTGCCTCGCCGTGGCGGCGCTCGCCTGCGCGCCGTGGTTATTGATCTGGCCGCTCGCGCTCTACAACAAGTCACCCGCGCTGTTTCACGAATGGCTGATCGTGAATAACTTCGGCCGCTTTCTCGGCAGCAACGACATCGGCCCGACCGCCGACTCGGCGCACTATCTGCGCATCCTGCCGTGGTACGCGCTGCCGGCGCTGCCGCTCGCGGCTTGGGCGGTTTGGCGCGCGCGCTTCAAGAGCCTGCTGGCGCCGACCTTCGCTTTGCCGCTGACCAGCTTCGCCGTCATCTTCGTGGTGTTGAGCGCTTCGGCCGACGCGCGCGAACTCTACGCGCTACCGCTGGTGCTGCCGCTCGCGCTGCTCGCCACCCCTGCGGCCGATACGCTGCGGCGCGGCGCCGCCAACCTGATGTACTGGTTCAGCGTTATGGGCGGCGCCGTCTTCCTGATCGTCGCATGGTTCTACTGGGGCGCACTCGAACTGAGCATACCGCCGAAACTCCACGATCATCTGCTCGACCTGCAGCCAGGCTACGCAACGGGATTCAAATGGCTGCCGTTCGTGCTGGGCGCGCTCTACACCGGCGGCTGGATCGTGCTGCTCATCCGCCTCAAGAAAAGCCGCGACCGCCCGGTGATCGCGTGGGCCGCCACCATGACGATGATCTGGGGGCTGCTGGGGATCCTGTTCGTGAGCTGGATCGATGTCGGCAAAAGCTATCGCGGGATGATCGCGGACATGCAGAAATCGCTGCCGCCGAAATACGTCTGCATTGCGAGCCTCAATCTCGGCGAGCCGCAGCGCGCCATGCTGCATTACTTCGCCAACATCGTCACCTGGCGCCTCGATGCACCGCAGCGCAAGCGCGACGACTGCGATTTCACCCTGGTGCAGGGCGTGGCGAGCGAAGAACACGTGCCGCTCGGCCCCTGGCAAAAAATCTGGGAAGGCGCGCGCGCCGGCGACAAGTTCGAAAGCTACCGGCTATATCAACGCAGCAAGAAATAGGATTGAGGATCGAGGATTGGGGATTGAGGAAAAGCGGCACTACCTACATCCTGAAATCTGTATCCTCGATCCTCAATCCTCAATCCTGAACCATGACCGACACCATTCAGCGCTTCCTGTTCGAGCACGCGCCGGTGCGCGGCGAGATCGTGCATCTCGCATCCACCTGGCGCGCGGTGCTCGAGCGCCACGACTACCCGCCCGCGGTGCGCGCGCTGCTGGGCGAAATGATGGCCGCAGCCGCGCTGCTTACC
>JAIOOZ010000228.1 GCA_021414185.1 Betaproteobacteria bacterium | reverse complement strand
CTGCTGGAAGACATCGCGCACCGCTTCAATACCGAACTGGCGGGCGTGCCCTGCATCGGCGACTCGCTGCGCGATCTGCAGGCGGCGGCTGCGGTAGAAGGCAAGCCTGTGCTGGTGCTGACGGGCAAAGGCAGGCAGACCGCCGCGAATGGCGGCCTGCCGCCGCATACCCAGACCTTTGACGACCTCGATGAGGCAGTGAAGTCCATCACGCAATGAGCGTCTTGCTGCGCTCCTGCCTGTTTGCAGCGTTCCAGATCGTCATTACGCCGCCGTTCGCGGTCATCTCGCTGCTGACGTTTCCTTTCGACCCATTCACGCGCTATCGCGTCATCACTACCTGGACGCGGCTGGTTCTGTGGGGCGCCGAAACCATTTGCGGCATCCGTTACCGGGTGCTGGGCGCGGAGAATGTCCCTGCCCAGGCGTGCGTCGTGCTGTCCAAACACCAGTCGGCGTGGGAAACGCTCGCGTTCCAGGTAATTTTTCCGCCGCAGGTCTATGTGATCAAGCGCGAACTGCTGTGGATCCCGTTTTTCGGCTGGGGACTCGCCATGCTGTCGCCGGTGGCAATCGATCGCACCGCCGGCATGCGGGCGCTGAAGCAGATGCTCGCGCAAGGCAAGGATCGCCTGACGCGCGGCTTCTGGATCATCGTGTTTCCCGAAGGCACTCGCGTGGCGCCGGGCGCGCGCGGCACGTATCAGACCGGTGGCGCTGCGATTGCCGTGCATGCGGGCGCGCCGGTGCTGCCGGTCGCGCACAATGCGGGCACGTGCTGGGGGCGCCACGCCTTCCGCAAGTACCCGGGCACCATCACGGTCAGCATCGGCAAACCGATCGACAGCCGCGGCAGGAAAGCCGATGCGCTGACGCGCGAAGTCGAAACGTGGATCGAAACCGAAATGCCGCGCCTGGAACATGGCCGCGCGTAGGCCTTCGCTGCTCGATTTCATGCGCGGCAACGCGCCGCTGCAAGCCGTGAGCCGGTGTCGTTTCATGCTCAGCGGCACCGCGATCGAATACACGCTCAAGCGCAGCCAGCGCCGCCGCAGCATTACGCTGACCATCGATGAGAACGGGCTGCGGGTGGGCGCGCCGTGGCGCGCCACCCAGTCGCGCATCGACAACCTTTTGGCGTCGCACGCGCGCTGGATCGCGCGCAAGCTGACGGATTGGCAGGCGCGCCGCCCGCCGCCGTTTACCTGGCAGGCCGGCGCCACCGTGATGGCGCTGGGCGAACCGCTGACGCTTGAGGTTGACGCCGCCAGCAAGATCACGACGCGGTGCGGCAAATGTTTGACTGTCGGCACCGGGACTGACGACCCCGATATTCTGGCGCGGCACGTGGTCGCCTGGCTGCGCGATACCGCGCAAGGGTGGTTCGAGCAGCGCGCCGGGCATTTCGCGCGGGTGCTCGACGTGCGCGCCCCGACCATCCGCCTGTCAAACGCCAGAACGCGGTGGGGCACCTGCCACCCCGACGGGCGCGTGCTCCTCAACTGGCGGCTGATCCAGGCACCGCCGGCGCTGATCGATTACGTCGTGGTCCACGAGCTCGCGCATTTGCGGGAGCCGAATCATTCGCCGCGTTTCTGGCACTGGGTTGCGAGCGTGCTGCCCGACTACAAGGAAAGGCGACTGGCGCTGCGGCGCGACGCCATCCGTTACCTGCTGGCGTGAGTCGCTCGCAGCGATCACTGTGCTAATATTCTTAAGTACACAACGCGCGAAAAATCATGCGTAAAACTTTTCTGTTGTTGATAGTGGCGGCTACCCTGGCGGCTTGCGGCCTCAAGGGGCCGCTCTATATTCCCGACCAAAAATCCGCTGCCGCGCCGCCCGCCGCCGCAGACACGCCCGCCGACGAGAAGAAAAGCCCGGGAGCGAAGTGAGCTACTTCGCTTACCGCGATGAGACGCTGCACGCTGAAGCTGTCCCGCTCGACCGTATCGCCGCGACTTTCGGCACGCCCTGCTATATATACTCGCGCGCGGCGCTGGAAGCCGCCTATCGCGCGTATGACGATGCGCTCGCACGACGCGACCACCTGATCTGCTACGCGGTCAAAGCCAATTCCAGCCTGGCGGTGCTCAATGTGCTGGCGCGGCTGGGCAGCGGTTTCGACATCGTGTCGGGCGGCGAACTCGCGCGCGTGCTCGCCGCCGGCGGCGATGCGCAAAAAACCGTGTTCTCCGGTGTCGGCAAGACCGTCGACGAAATGCGCGCGGCGCTGGACGCCGGCATCCGGTGCTTTAACGTTGAATCCGCCAGCGAGCTGCAAAAGCTAAACCAGGTGGCCGGCGAGATGGGAAAGATTGCGCCGGTCAGCCTGCGGGTCAATCCCGATGTCGACGCCAAAACCCACCCTTACATCGCCACCGGGCTCAAGGAGAACAAGTTCGGCATTCCTTTTGAGTCCGCGTTGTCGTTGTATCGCGAAGCAGCAGGCATGGCCAACCTGCGCGTGACCGGCATCGATTGCCATATCGGTTCGCAACTGACCGAAATCCCCCCATTTATCGCTGCACTGCAAAAATTATTGGGCCTGGTGGACCGCCTGGCCGCCGAACGTATAGCTATCGCGCATATAGATATAGGCGGCGGCCTCGGCATACGCTATCGCGACGAGGCGCCGCCTGCGGTGGCCGACTATATACATGCGCTGACGGCGTGCCTGGGCGACCGCAAGCAGACCATCATGTTTGAACCGGGCCGTTCGCTGGTCGGCAACACCGGCATCCTGCTGGCGCGGGTCGAATACCTGAAGCACGGCGCGGACCGCAATTTTGCGGTGATCGATGCCGCGATGAATGATCTGATACGCCCGGCGCTCTATGACGCGTGGCACGATATCCAGCCGGTGCGGCCGCGGCGCACGCCGGCGCGGCGCTATGAAATCGTCGGCCCGGTGTGCGAGACCGGAGATTTTCTCGGTCACGACCGCGAACTGAGTCTGGCCGAAGGCGATCTCGTCGCCATCATGTCGGCCGGCGCGTATGGAATGACGATGAGTTCGAACTACAACACGCGGCCACGCGCGGCGGAAGTAATGATCAGCGGTGGCGACATGCATTTGATCCGCGAACGCGAAACAATTGCGCAATTGATCGCGCCCGAACGCTTGTTGCCATGATCAACGATGAAAACTGTCGAAATTTCATCGCTTCATCGCATCTTTGCGCAAAAAAAAGCGGTTGAAGCGCTCGCGCACAATAAAAAATCGTGACGCTGTTCACTGTTGCCGCGAAAATTCCGGCGGCATATGTGCAACATACCTACCACACCACTGCAAATTATTTTACAAAAATGTTGCAATTTTTTTTGTAGGTAGCTTAGAATTGGCGCACCAACCATCGTAATCGTGTTTTGGAAACAAGATACGAATCACAAGCTGCATCGTGCACGATGATTTGGGAGTGCAGAAAAAAAGTTGTATGCACTTGTAGGTAATTAAACCACTCGTAAGGAGATGAACCATGGCAGCAAAGAAAAAAGCAAAGAAAAAGAAAGCAGCTAAGAAGAAATAACGGTAGTTGCTTGAGCGGGAGCTGGGCTCCCCGGCTCCCGTTATTTGCCTCATCGCAGTAAACGACTGCAGCCAGCGCAGTCGATGTCAGCAAGACCTCCCCGCAAAACGCCAGCGTCACCCTCCTTCACTCCCGCTTTCCCCTCAGCAACTTGAATTCTGTTTTCAAGTGTCTGATTCGTAATTATTTTTCCAGAACGTCCGCAACACCTCCGCAGACCCGATCAAACGCGCACGTTGGTCTAATCGCGCCGCCTTAGCGTACGCATGACCGCATAATTTTTACGTGCATGCAGTGCTCACGTGCGATTGTTCTCATTGAGTGTCGTCAACAACGCGCAAATAAATTTTGCGATCGCTGCATTTAAAAATGCATCGGCGCGGCCGACAGTGCCGATATTTTTTCGCTGCTGCCGGAAAAAATTTTCACGCCACGCGCAAAATATTTTTACTTTGCACGTCCCGTTTTTTGCGCGCCACGACTTTCGCGCACCCAAAAAATAAACAGCAAGGCGCACCGCCGCGATTGATTTGGAAAGGCGGCCGAACCGGACTCCAGGCCGGATAGCCGAAAAAAAGGGCCGCATTCCCTTCGCAACCCGTTTTTTGGCTGCCGAAAAGCCCTTTTTTTCGGCAGAGATGCAAATTTTTCGATAAAAATCGGGCGAAAACCGCCCGGGAACGCCCCTAAGGATTCAATTGCCGGTAAATAACCTGCGCCACGCGCAGCAGATCGTCTTTATCGATTTCGCCCGAGATGGCGTAGCCGAATTTGCCATCGACCCAGTAAAACACGCTGATGCCGCGTTCCCGGGTATAACGAAACGCCGTTTCCTTGTTGTCGCCGGCGCCGTTGCGGACGTAAAGCGTCAGGCGCTGGCCGCTGCCGTCCTGGAACATGAATTGCGCGGCCGGCCCCTGGTTGCCCGGCAGCAGACGGCCGCCCACCAATTGATAACCCAGCGTGGCGAGCTGCGGAACCTTGAGGCTGCCGCCGATACGCTTGGACAACCAGGCGACCAGATGCGCCTCCTGGTCGGCGCCGACTTCGACCGGATGACGGACTTCAGGACTGTAAACGACGTGCGCAATAACCGCCCGGTGCGCAAACGCAACGGTGTCCCCCGATTTCGCGATGTTGTAATCGTGCAGGTACCAGCCGGCGACAACACCCAAGCCGAGCCACGCCAGAACCGCCGCGTAACGCAACAGCGGCTGCATGCGGCGGCGCAATGCCGGCCTGCGCAAACGCACCGGCAGCGATTCCGACAGCACCGGATCGAACAGCGCACGCAGCGCCTGGTTCTGGTCGCGCCACGCGCGCACGCGTTGCGCATCCTCGACATGCGCCGCCAGATATTCCTTGATCTCCACGCGGCGCGCCTCCGGCAACAAGCCGTCGACGTGGGCGTGCAGTTCGGCTTCGGTTACCGCCAATCCGCTCATTTCACCACCTTCAATGCAGGCTGCGCGCCGCCGACCGCCAGCAGGGCGCGCAGGCGTTCGCGCGCGCGCGACAGGCGCGACATCACCGTACCTATAGGAATGCCAAGCACGCCCGCTGCCTCGTCGTAAGTCATTTGCTCGAGACCGACCAGCAGCAACACCTCACGCTGCTCTTCCGGCAGACGCAACAGCGCTACCTGCAGATCGAGGACTTCCAGGCGGTCGCTTTGCGTCGCGCGTATCGCCGGCTGCACGGTTTCGTCGTCGAGCGCCGTGATGACGGTGCCGGCACCGGCGCGCAGTTGGTTGATAAAAACATTGTGCATGATCGTAAACAACCAGGCGCGCAAATCGCTGCCCGGCTGCCATAAGTGGAATTTGACGAGCGCCCGCTCAAGGGTGTCCTGCACCAGATCGTCCGCGCGCCCGCGATCCCCCGTCAGCGCGCGCGCGTAGCGGCGTAAACGGGGCAGATGCTGAATGAAATCGCGGTCGCGTCCGTCCACTACAGGCTCATGTTTCCAGTCAGCGGCCGCGGCTCGGGTCTGACGACGCGCCAGGCATTGTTGAAGCCATCGCCGGTCATGTCGCCGGGCTTCTGGTCCTTGTTCCACAGGTAAAGCGGCTTGCCAAGGAAGGCCCATTGTTTCGAACCGTCATCGCGTGTGACGATAGTCCAGTCGCCACCGGGCTCGCCGGAGCCGGCCATAAACGGCGGCCAATTGGTCGCGCAAGGTCCGTTACAGAC
>JAIOOZ010000133.1 GCA_021414185.1 Betaproteobacteria bacterium | reverse complement strand
ACGCTGAAAGACGCGTCGGTTCCGGTCAACGTCAATCTCGCGCTGTACGACGCGCCCGAGCAGCGTTATTGCCCGGCAGGCGTGTACGAAATCGTCCGTAACGACGACGGCACACAACCGCGCCTGCAGATCAACGCGCAGAACTGCGTGCACTGCAAGACCTGCGACATCAAGGACCCGACGCAGAACATCGTGTGGGTCACACCCGAGGGCGGCGGCGGGCCGAATTACCCGAATATGTAATCAGACTCAACGTGCGGCGCAGACGCCGCGCGCCGCCAGGGGTTAATGGCGCCCCTTATTCATCGGGTCCTTTTCCGGACTTCCCGCTCCGACTTGTCGACCAGCCCGGTTGTAGCGGCCGTCGACGGTCTGTCATCAAATCGTCGGCGTTACGGCCCCTTCCGAGCCCCAATCCAGGGCGTTGCCGATGCCCTGGATAGCCATACTTTCATATTGAAAACAAATATTTAACACGAATTAATCTGATCATCCTACGAATCTGCCGCAGGTTGGCCTGTAACTTGCAGATGAATACGCAACCGAACAAGCGAGCAGCTGACGGAGGCGAACATGGTGATCTACATGAACCAGTACAGGGCGGCAAATGCAGCGCCGGCCGAGTGGCTCAGGAACGGCACGGATGGGGGCGAAATGATGCACCCCGGCCGGGATACCGCGGTGATACCCATGCTGCGCGAACCAACCCTGGCGGCACCCAGCCCCGAGTTGCCGGCAGACCCGGCGGACGCGGATCTCGAAGCGCTGCTCAGCCGCATGTATGGACTCGCCACACTGATTTAAGGCGCTGCCTCACGGCAGCGGCGGCAATGCCGGGATCCCCTCCTCCCCCGGCGTTGCCGTAATTTTTCCCGAAAACGCCGCGCGAACCGCGGCGTTTTTTTATTGCCGGAAAGCTTAGCTACTGCGCCAGCGCGGCAATGATGCGTTCGCGGGTCAACGGCATGTCGCGCACGCGCGCGCCAAGTGCTGCGGCAATCGCATTGGCAATCGCCGCGGCGGTAGGGCCGGTGGCGCCTTCGCCCGCGCCCACCGGCGGCAAATCGGGCCGGTTGATCAGCGTCACTTCGACCTGTGGCGCTTCGCTGAACTTCATGACCGGGTAATCGTCCCAGGTGCGCGAGGTTATACGCTCGCGATCAAAGGTGACCTGTTCCTTCAGCGTCATGCTCGCCGACTGAATGATGCCGCCTTCGAGCTGGTTGATGACGCCGTCGGGATTGATCGCCAACCCGACGTCCACCGCGGCCCACGCCCGCGTCACGCGTGGCTCAGCCTCGACGTCGACTTCCGCAACGACAGCCACGTAGCACCCGAGGTTCTTGTAGCGCGCGAACCCGATGCCGCGGCCGCGCGTGCCGTCGCCGGACGTGCCGGATTTCCAGTCCGATTTTTGCGCAACCATTTCGATCACCGCGCGTGCGCGCTGGTCTTTGAGATGGCGCAAGCGGAACTCGACCGGATCAGCGCCCGCGGCGAGTGCCAGTTCGTCCATGAACGATTCGATCGCGAACACGTTCGCATGCGCCCCCAGCGCGCGCAAAGCCGACACGCGCAGCGGCGACTGCATCACCAGATGATTGGTCACGCGCTGGTTCGGAAAATCATAAAGCGGGATCGCATTGCGGTGGCTGCCGCCCGCCGGCAGCGGCGGGTTCGCCGGTGTCGCTGCGGCCTGGGGTTCGGCGAGGTGCCATGCGGCGAGCAGATTCACGCCGTCCTTGCCCTCCGGACGCGTGCTGTGCGGATAGCTCCACAAATCCAGTTGCCAATCGACGATATTGCCGGCAGCGTCCAGCGCGGCGCCGGTTTTCACGACCATCGCCGGGCCGTACGGCTCCCACGCAAATTCGTCCTCGCGCATCCATTGCACCTGCACCGCGCGTCCCGGTACCGCGCGTGCCAACAGCGCCGCGTCCAGCGCGACGTCGTCAGCGCCGTTATGCCCGTAACATCCTGCGCCATCGGCATGCGTCACCGTCAACGCATCGACCGCAATCCCCAAAGCTTTCGCCATGTCGCGGCGCAGCGGATGTATACCCTGGCTGTGCGTCCATACTTCGTAATGGCCGCCGTCGAACCGCGCGACTGCGCACGACGGCCCCATGGACGCGTGTGCAATATAGGGCCGTGTGTAAGTGGCCGCCAACATTTGCCCGCCCTGCTGCTTAATGATCGGGTCAGATTTCTCGCTGATAACATCGGCGCGCGCGGGTTGTGCGAGCAGATAGGCTCCCGGTGTCATTTCGGCGGGCAGCGTCTGGTCGTTGTGCCATTGCGCGCTGCGGGCGAGCCGGCGCGCAGCGCGCACCGCTTGTTCCTCGCGCACTGCGACCACGCCGAGGAAACTGCCGTCACGCACCACTGCGGTTACACCGGGCATCGCCTTGATTTCCGTGTCGTCCAGCGACTTTAGCCGCGCCGCATACGCCGGCGGGCGCACGATGCGCCCATACAGCATGCCGGGTAGATCCATATCCTGGATGTAGGCAGGCATGCCGGTAATTTTCGCCGGCAGGTCGCGCCTCTGCACGGGAATGCCGATGTATTTGTGCTCGCTGGCCATCTTGAGCGCGGTTTGCGCAGTCGCTTCGCGCTTGAGCATTTGCTCATCGGCAAGTTCCCAATACGTGACGGTGCCGCCGCCACCACTCACTACGCCGTCAGTGACCGTGACTTTCTCCAGCGACACGCCAAGTTTCACCGCCGCCGACGCGTTGCGGCGAGACGTCGAGTTCGTCAGCGACCACCTGCTCGATCGCAGTCAGGATGCCCTGGCCGATCTCGACCTTGCCGGTATAGGCGGTGACGGTGCCGTCGGCGTTGATGCGCAGCCAGCGCTCGAGCGCGCGATTGGTTTCGAGGTTGCCCGGCAATTTACGCGGCGCATTCATGGCGCCGCCTCCGCCGCTTTCTTGATGGCGCGCAGTATGCGCGCGTGCGTGCCGCAACGGCAGATGTTGCCGTCGAGCGCTGCGCAAATTTCGGCGTCGCTCGGATGCGCGTTGCGCTCCAGCAGCGCGTAGGCAGTCATGATGATGCCGCTGGTGCAATAACCGCATTGCGCGGCCTGCTCGGCGACAAACGCGCTTTGCAGTGCATGCATTTTCTCCAGGCTGCCGATCCCTTCCAGGGTCGTTATGCCTTTGCCCGCCACGGCAGCGAGCGAAATATCGCATGACTGCAAGGCCTTGCCGTCGATGACGACGGTGCAGGCGCCGCAGGAACCGATTCCGCAGCCGAAGCGCGCGCCCTTCAGCTTCAGGTCGTTGCGCAGGATATAAAGCAGCGGCGTCTCGCCGTCGGCGTCGACGCTATGCGTCGCGCCGTTTACGTTGATGCTGATTCCCATGGTTCCTGCCTGAAAAACGCGCTGCGTCGGTCAGCTAAAATCGAATTTACGGAAAAACATTGGCTTATGTTGTCCATACTGCCATTCCTGCGCACCGGCCGCAAAACTATTTGCCCGCCCGCGG
>JAIOOZ010000227.1 GCA_021414185.1 Betaproteobacteria bacterium | reverse complement strand
CAACACGCCGCAGGAGGTGTGGGAGCATCCGCAGCTCAAGGCGCGCAACCGCTGGCGCGAAGTCGGTTCACCGGCCGGTCCTTTACCGGTGCTGCTGCCGCCGGTGACCATGCCTGAATTCGAGGCGCGGCTCGACCCGATCCCGGCGGTAGGCGAGCACACCGAGCGCATACTCGGCGATATTGGTTATAGTGCAGGCGAGATCGCGGAATTACGTGCCGCCGCGGCGGTTTAAACCGCACCGAATTGCAGGAGGAGAACCATGGATACGATATCAAAGCCCGACACGACGTCTGCGACCCGCACGCTGTGCGAATTTCTCTCGGCGATACGCTACGAGGATTTGCCGCCGGCGGTGGTGGCGCGCACCGAAGAGCTGTTTCTCGACTGGCTGGCGTCTGCGCTGGCCGGCAAGGATGCGCGGCCGACGCGCATCATGGAGAAATTCGCTGCCGTGATGGGGCCGCGCGAAGGCGACAGCGAGATCCTGGTTTCGCGCAAACGCACTTCACCCATGTTCGCGGCGCTCATCAACGGCGCGGCGTCGCACTTCGTCGAGCAGGACGATTTGCACAACAGCTCGGTGCTGCACCCTGGCACCGTGGTATTTCCGGCAGTCTTTGCCGTTGCGCAATGCGCGCGCCTGTCCGGACGGGATTTCCTGACGGCCGCGGTAGCCGGTTACGAATGCGGCATACGCGTCGGTGAGTTTCTCGGACGCTCCCATTACAAGGTGTTTCACACGACCGGAACGGCGGGCAAGCTCGCGGCTGCGGCGGGTGTCGCGCATTTGCTGAAGCTCGATGCCGAGCGCATGCAGCACTGCCTCGGCTCTGCGGGCACGATGGCGGCGGGGCTGTGGGAATTCCTGCGCGACGCCGCGGATTCGAAGCAGTTGCACACCGCGAAAGCCGCCGCCGATGGATTGATGGCCGCTTACCTCGCACGTGATGGCTTTACCGGTGCGCGCCAGATATTCGAAGGCAAGCAGGGCATGGCGGCAGGCATGTCGTCCGATTCGGATGTGAAATGTCTGACCGACCAACTCGGCAAGCGCTGGGCCACGGCCGAAACTTCTTTCAAGTTTCACGCATCGTGCCGCCATACCCATCCGTCGGCCGATGCGCTGCTTGCATTGATGCAGACGCATAAACTGAAAGCGCAGGACATCGCCAGCGTCACCGCCCACGTGCATCAGGGCGCGATCGACGTGCTGGGGCCGGTGACCGATCCGCAAACCATCCACCAGTCGAAATTCTCGATGGGGTTCGTGCTGGCGCTCGCCGCAAATCTCGGGCGCGCGAGCCTCGCCGATTTCACCAACGAAGCATTGCGCGATGTCCAGCTGCGCGCGTTTCACGACAAAGTGAAAATGGCGCTCGATCCCGAAGTCGATCAGGCCTACCCGAAGCGCTGGCTGGGACATGTCAGCGTGGTGATGCGCGACGGCAGGAAGCTCGATCAGCGCATTACGTCGCCCAAGGGAGATCCGGACAATATGTTGACGCGCGCCGAACTCGAAGACAAGGCGATGCGCTTGTCTGCGTTTACGGATGGCGCCAAACCGGACGAAATGAAAGAAATGATTGCGCGTGTGTGGCGCTTGCATGACGAGGCCGATGTGCGCGGATTCGTGGCGCGGAAGGCCTGAACCAGCAGATGCCGACCATAGTTGAGCAACTCAGTGCCTACGCGTCTGCACTGCGTTATGAAGATCTGCCACCGGAAGTCGTACAGCAGGCCAAGCGGCTGATCGTAGACAGCGTGGGCTGCGCTCTTGGCGGCTACACGAGCGACCCCGCCGGCATCGCGCGCGAACTTGCCGGCATGGTGACGAGCAGCCAGCCTGCGACAGTCATCGGCAGCGGGCAGCGTTCCAGCCTCGATATGGCGACGTTCGCCAACGGTGTGATGCTGCGTTTCCTCGATTTCAACGACGGCTATACGAGTACCGGCGAATCCGGCCATCCGAGCGATAGCATAGCCGCGGTGCTGACGCTCGCGGAGGCATTGAAGCGCAGCGGCAAGGAAGTGATTACCGCGACGGTGCTTGCGTACGAAGTGTTTTGCCGCATTTGCGACGCAGTGGATTTGAAGCCGCTCGGCTTCGACCACGTGACGGTCGGCGGCGTGGCGAGCACCGCGGCGGCGGCCAAGTTGCTGGGCCTGCCGGAGAAAGATATTGCGCAAGCGTTCAATCTCGGCATCGCGCCCAACGTAGCGCTTTACCAGACACGCATCGGCCACGTATCGATGTGGAAGGGCTGTGCCTACGCGAACGCGAGCCGCAACGCAGTATTTGCAGCGATGCTCGCTGCGCGCGGCATGACGGGGCCGGCACCGATATTCGAAGGCGTCGGCGGCTATTTCAAGGCGGTCACGCGCGCGCCGTTTCAGCTCGCTGGCCTCGGTGGGCGCGGAAACGGCTACAAGATCATGGAATGCAGCATCAAGCATTTCCCGCTCGGACAGTATTCGCAGACCGTGGTGGAGGCGGCGCTGGAAGTGCGCGCGAAGATCGCCAATGTCGATGAGATTGCCGAGATACGCATTGAAACAGTGAGTGCTGCAGTACGCCTGATGGCAGGCGATCCCGAAAAGTGGACGCCGGCGACGCGCGAGACGGCGGACCACAGCATGCCGTATACGGTCGCGGTGGCGTTGATATATGGCGGCGTGGAGTCGCGTCATTTCGACGACGATTGCCTGCGCGATCCGAAAATACTCGCACTGGCGCAGCGCATCAAGGTTGCGTTGTCGGAGGAGGCGGAGAAACGCATGCCGGAAGCGATGCGTTGTTACTTCACGCTCACGACCAAGTCCGGCGTGACGCACCAAGCGCTGGTCGATTATCACCGGGGCCATTACAAGAATCCAATGACCGAAGCGGAAATCGAAGCCAAGTTCCGCCCGCTTGCGGCGCAGGTGCTGAGCAGCGCGCAGACCGACCGTTTGCTGGACAAGTTGTGGCGTATTGAAGACCTGGCGGACGCCGGCGAGTGCGTGCGCCTGACGGTGGCGGGCTGATATGAAAACCAAAATCAGTAAATTATTTGCGATGTGCGGTCTGGGGCTGGCGAGTGCTGGCGCGGCATTGGCCGCCGATTCGCCGCCTTATCCTACGCATCCGGTCAGGCTGCTCGTGCCGTTCGCGCCCGGTGGCGGCGCGGATTCGCTCTCGCGCATCATCACGCCAAAATTGCACGACGTGCTTGGGCAGGCATGGGTGGTGGACAACCGCGGTGGCGCCGCCGGCAATATCGCCGCGGAGACCGTCGCCAAAGCCGCGCCCGACGGCTACACGGTATTCATGGGTTTCAACACCGTGCTGACGGTCAACCCCAGTCTCTACAAGCTGCCCTACAGCGTGACGAAGGACCTGCAGCCGGTGACGCTGCTTGCGACCGCGCAATACATTCTGGTCACGCATCCGAGCATTGCGGCCTCTACGCTGAAGGACTTCATCGCGCTGGCGAAGCAAAAACCCGGTTCGCTCAACTATGCTTCGGCGGGGGTCGGCAGCCCGCTGCATCTGGCGGCGGAGCTTTTCAAGAAGCGCGCCGGCATCGACATGGTCCACCTCGCATACAAGGGCGGCGGGCCCGCGGCGGCGGCAGTGCTGGGTGGTGAAGCGCAGGTATTGTTCGCCAGCGTGGCGTCGTCGATACCGCAGATCAAGGCGGGCAGGCTGAAAGCGTTCGCCACCACCGGCACCAAACGCTCCAAGGTCGCCCCCGAATTGCCGACCATTGCGGAATCGGGATTCCCCGGCTTCGATGTGAGTTCGTGGTATGCGTTGCTGGTGCCGACCGGAACATCACCAGTCATCGTCAACCGCATTCGCGGCGCCGCGATCAAAGCAGTAGAACTGCCCGACGTGCAGGATGCGATGTCGCGTCAGGGGCTGGATGTCGAAACCAGCACGCCGCAGGAACTCGCAGCGAAAATCAAAGCCGAGACCGCGGTGTGGGCCGGCGTGATCAAGGAAGCCGGCATCAAGGCCGAATAAAAGCGCGTTAAGGGGGAGCAGGTTAATGCGGGTGATTTCATTGGTGCCGGGTCGGCAGGGGATGCGCGAGCGTCACAGCGGACTCGGATTTCGTTACAGCTGCCGTGCCGGATTGTTTGGTCTGGGCGTATTGTTTGCGGCCGGCGCCTGTGCAGCGTACCCCGATAAGCCGATCCGCTTCGTGGTTCCTTATAGCCCGGGCGGGCCGTCCGACACGCTGGCGCGTTTGACTGGCAAGGGCCTCACCAAAAATCTCGGACAAACAGTGGTCATCGATCTGCGTCCGGGTGCCAGCACTATCATCGGCACTGAGATCGTCGCGAAAGCGCCGCCGGACGGCTATACGATTCTGACCGTTTCGACTACGCATACGGTCAATCCCGCGCTGTTCAAGAAGCTACCCTATGAGCCGGTCAAGGATTTCGCGCCGGTCACCATGATGGCAGCCACGCCGTTCGTGCTCTGCATCAACCCGGCGGTTTCCGCAAACTCGGTGGCCGAACTGGTCGCGCTGGCAAAGTCCAAACCCGGCGGACTTGCGTTCGCCTCCGGCGGCAACGGCAGTTCTTTGCACCTGACCGCGGAACTGTTCAACAGCGTCGCCCATCTCAAAATGGTCCACGTCCCGTACAAAGGGGCGGGCCCCGCGTTCATCGATCTCGTCGCCGGGCAGGTGCAGGTCCTGTTCAGCAGTTCGGTATCTTCACTGCCTTACGTGAAAAGCGGCCGGGTTAGGGCGCTGGCCTTCACCAGTCTCAAGCGCAACGCGGCCGCGCCGAATATTCCGACCGTCGCGGAGTCCGGCTTCCCGGGCTTCGAATCGAGTTCGTGGTTCGGTGTGCTCGCGCCGGCAAAAACGCCGCCGGCTATCGTCCTGCGGCTGCAGCAGGAGATTGCGGCAACACTGAAGACGCCGGAAGTCGCCGATACTCTGGCCAGCCTCGGTGCGGAACCCGGCGGCATGCCGTCCGCGGAATTCGGCGCTTACTTCAAGGCGGAGACGGTAAAGTGGGGCAAGGTCGTGCGTGAAGCCGGCATCGTTCCGGACTGATGCCTGTCGCAGTACCCCTGAAAGAATCAACAACACGAGGAATGAAGTAATGACCGATACCCGCTTACTGGTGGAGAAAAAATCCCCCATCGCCATCGTTACGCTGAACGAACCCGAAAAGCGCAATCCGTTCAGCCCGGCGCTCGTCAAGCAGATGACGGCAGCCCTGGAAGATATCGCGGCGGACGATGCGATAGTCGTCGTCATTTTCACTGGCGCGGGCACCGCGTTCTCCGGCGGCGCCGATCTGCGCGAAATGCGCAAGGCGACGGCGCTGGAAGACCGCGGCGAGTACGAGCATATCCTGACGCTGAACCGGCTGGTCTGGAACTATCCTAAAGTGACCATCTCCGCCATCAACGGGCCTGCGCTGGGCCTGGGCGCCAACCTCGTCGGCTGGTCGGACCTGGCGATCGCGGAAGAGCGCGCCACCATCGGCTATCCGGAAGTGCGCGTCGGCATCGCTTCCGCCACGGTGATTCCAGCGCTGCTGCGCCTGATGGGACGCAAGGCGATGAACGAGATGCTGTTTACCGGCCGTCCGATCAACGCGGCCGAAGCGTTTCGCCTCGGACTGGTGAACCGCGTGGTCGACAACGGCACTTCGCTCGCCGCCGCGACCGAACTCGCGCTGGAGATCGCGCAAAATGCGCATCACGGACTCGCGTTCACCAAGGAGGTCGTGCGCACCGCGACCGACATGGAATACAGCAAGGCGCTGGAGTACGCGCGCGACATCCGCGTGATCTCGCGGCTGCATCCCAAGTTTCAGGCGCGCATCGACAACTACGTCGCCAAGCGCGACGCAAAGAAAGATAAATGATGTCCACTGCACTCGAAGGCATCAAGGTAATCGATCTTACGTCGGTGCTGGCGGGCCCGTTCTGCACGATGATGCTGGGGGACGCCGGCGCCGATGTGATCAAGGTCGAATCGCCCACGGGCGATCAGTCACGCACCTGGGGCCCGCCGTTCTGGGGCGACCAGGGCGCCGAATTCCTGGCGGTGAACCGCAACAAGCGCTCGATCGTGCTGGATCTGAAGAACCCCGAGGCGCGCGACGTGCTGTTCGATCTCTGCAAGACCGCCGACATCTTCGTCGAGAATTACCGGCGCGGCGTGCCGGAACGGCTCGGCATCGACTATGAATCGATACGCAAGGTGAATCCGCGCATCATCTACTGTTCGATCTCCGGCTTCGGCGACAGCGGGCCGCGCCGCGAGCAGGCAGCCTACGACTCGGTCATGCAGGCCTTCGTGGGCATCATGCACATGACCGGCGCGCCCGGGACTCCGCCGACGAGGGCGAGCGTATCGGTTTGCGACATGGGCGCGGCGATGTACGCGAACCAGGCCATCCTGCTGGCGCTGGTTGCCCGAGCGCACACCGGACGCGGCCAGCGCGTCGAGGCTTCGCTGTTCGAATCGCAGATTGCGTGGCTGGCGTTTCGCGCGGTCGGTTACTTCGCAACCGGCAAAGTGCCGGGCGGCAAACTCGGCTCCGCGTCTGCCCACCTCGCGCCTTATCAGGTCTATCCCACCGCGGACGGCGATTTGATGGTGGCGGCACTGAACAACGGGCTGTATGTAAAACTGGTGGTGGCGATGGGGCTGCCCGAACTGGCGGAGCACCCGGATTACAAGACCAATGCCCTGCGTGTAAAACACCGCGAGGCATTGAATGCAATATTGATGGAGCGTTTTGCCACGTGCGGCACGGTGGAATGGGCAAAGCGGCTCACCGACGCCGGCGTGCCGTGCAGCCGCATCAACACGGTGGAGGATGTGCTGCTCGATCCGCAGGTCGCGGCCCGCAACATGATCATGGATCTCGAGCATCCGACGCTCGGCCCCATCAAGGTACCGGGAATACCGATCAAGCTGAGCGACACACCGGGCAGCGGACGCCGGGCGCCTCCACTGTTGGGACAGCATCAGCACGAAGTGCTGGGCGAACTCGGGCTCACGCGCGAAGCCATCGATGCCTTAAGCACGCGCAAGGCAGGCTAGAGAAAAACACCGGGTGTCGTGGACGCGCCGGGGCATCCTTGGAGGGGGCAATGAACAAGATTCGATTGCTTGGTATTGCCGGCGCGTTATCTGCCGCACTAGCAGGTCCCGCTACGGTATCGGCGCAGGGCTGGCCGGCCAAACCGGTGCGGGTGGTCGTCCCGTTCGGCACGGGCGGCGGCGGCACCATTCAGGCCCGCCTGATCACTGACAGCCTGCGCCAAACCATGGGAGCGACCTTCGTTATCGACAACCGTCCCGGCGCCGGCGGCCTCATCGGCGCGCAGATGGTCGCAGAGTCGCCGCCTGACGGCTATACGCTGCTGTTCACGACTTCGACGCTGGCGGTCAACACGACGCTGTTTGCCGATACGCTCAAATTCGATCCGCGCAAAGACTTGGCGCCAGTGAGCCTGGTGTCGGCCGGTCCGCTGGTGCTGTGCGTGCATCCCAGCGTTCCCGTCCGCTCGGTGAAAGAATTGATTGCGCTCGCGAAAAAACACCCGGGCAGGCTCGCCAGCGGCGTCAACGAAATCGGCAGCACAGGGCACCTGGCGGCGGAGATGCTCAATCAGCTGGGCGGCGTCGATACGACCATAGTTCCCTACAAAGGCGGCGGTCCCGCGTTGCTCGGCCTGATGACCGGCGACGTGGCGCTGCTGTTCGTTGTGGCGCCGGTCGCCATGGCGCAGTTGCAGGCGAACCGGATTCGGGGGCTGGCCGTCACCACGCCCAAAGCGTCTCCTGCATTCCCTGATCTGCCGCCGATCAATACCTTCATTCCCGGTCTTGAGGTGGATGTGTGGTACGCAATTTTCTTCCCCCGCGGCACGCCCCCGGAAATCGTGAACAGAATGAGCGCTGAAACGAAGAAGGTGTTGCAGACTGAATCAGCCGTGCAGACTTTTTACCAGCGCGAAGGCATGGGCGCGATCGGCAGCGCTCCCGAGGCGCTGCGCGCGCATCTCGACAGCGAGATCACCAAGTACGCGAAGGTGATCAAGCAGGGCAACATCAAGGTGCAGTAGGGCCGGTGACGCCAGGACCGATGCGCGAAAACAGAGGACCAAAACTGTGAATTTGCCGCCGCCGGCAGTCAATGCGGATTCCCGCGAGTTCTGGGAGGCCGCGCGCGCGAACCGCTTGCTCATCAAGCGGTGCGACGCCTGTGCGAAGGTGTTTTTTCCGCCGAGTTATCTGTGTCCGCGTTGCTGGTCCGACAAAACCTCGTGGCTCGACAGCGCGGGCAAAGGCACGGTCTACAGCTATACCATCATGGCGCGCGCCCCGGCTCCGGAGTTCGCCGCGCGCGTTCCGTACGTCGTCGCACTGGTCGATCTGGCGGAAGGTCCGCGCGTGATGGCGAACATCGTCGGCCCGCACGCGCTGGAAACTGCGGTCGGCGAGCAAGTCGCTGTATGTTTCGAAGATCGCAGCGACGGCTGGAAAGTGCCGCAGTTTCAAAGAGTGCCTGCATGAGCAGCGGGCCGGGTGTGGAATTGCCGCTGCGCAATCGGACTGCAATAGCCGGCATTGGCGAATCGGACATCGGCAAGCTGCCGCACATGTCGGGCCTGGCATTGACGGCGCAGGCCGCCAAGCGGGCGCTCGACGATGCCGGGCTTGCAGCCGGGGATATCGACGGCTTGCTGACCGCTTACACGCTGACCGAACCGTTCGTGATGCTGGGCGCGGTGTTATGCGAGTACATGGGCCTCAAGCCGCGGTTGTGCGCGTCGATGGTAGCGGGCGGCGCAACGCCCGCCATCCTGCTTGGACACGCGGCGGCGGCCATCGTGACGGGGCGCGCGAACTGCGTGCTCGTGTGCACCGGAGAAAATCGTGCGAGCGGTGTGTCGAGGGACGCGGCGGTGTCAGCTCTAGCGTCCTCGTTCGGCCATCCGTATTTCGAGTATCCGTACGGCAATTCCATTCCCGGCAGCTACGCGATGATCGCGCGCCGCTACATGCACGAATACGGCCTGACCCGCGAGCAACTCGCGCAAGTGCCGGTGGTTACGCGCCGCCACGCGGCGCTGCACCCGAACTCGCATATGAAAGCGCCGATCACGGTCGAAGACGTGATCGCATCCAAGCCGGTCGCATCGCCGCTGAATCTGCTCGACTGCTGTTTGATTTCGGATGCGGCGGGGGCTTGCATAGTGACTTCGGCCGCGCGCGCGCGCGACCTGGCGAAGCCGCCGGCGTACCTGCTGGGCATAGGCGAACGGCATACCCACGAGTACATAGTGAGCGCCGAGAGCCTGGTGCGGTTCGGCGTCACCGAATCCGGGCAGGATGCTTATCGCATGGCAGGACTCGGGCCGGACGACATCGATATCGCTCAGCTCTACGATTGTTTTTCTATCGTGCCTATTCTCGAACTCGAAGAACTCGGTTTTTGCAAAACAGGCGAGGGCGGGGAGTTCTACGCGGCGGGCCATGCTGCATTGACCGGGCGGCTTCCGGTTAATACTCACGGCGGAATGCTGTCACACGCGCACGCCGGCGCGACCGGAGGCATGCTCGGCATCATCGAGGCAGTGGCGCAATTGCGAGGTGAATGCGGCGAGCGGCAGGCCGCGCGTGCCGACACCGCGCTCGTGCATAATGAAGGCGGCATCCTGTCATCGCATTGCACGGCCATACTTGGCCGCGAACCGCGGTAAAAAATTCAAAGGGGATCTGCATGGAACCAGTGCGACGCGGCCTGTTTTTCGAGGATTTCGAGCTTGGGCGCGAATTTCGCACACCCGCGCGCACGGTGACCTCAGCGGACATCGTCAACTTCGCGTGCCTGTCCGGTGACTTCAACGAGGTGCACACGAATTGGGAGTACTGCAAGACGACGCCATTCGGCGAGCCAATCGCGCACGGCCCGCTGGTCTACGCGATTGCTGGCGGCCTGCAGTATGCGAGCGGCATCAACGAAGGCACCATGCTTGCGCTGCTGCAAATCGACAAGTGGCGGTTGCTGGTCCCGGTGAAGCACGGTGACACCATCCACATGGTGTCGAAGGTGATCGGCAAGAAGGAAACCAGCAAGCCCGATCGCGGGGTGATCACGTTTGAACGCAAGGTCATCAATCAGGGCGGCGTTGCAGTGCAGGAGCTGGAAGCCTCGCTCATGTATCGGCGCCGCCCGGCTGCCGCCTAAGTGGTGCTGTAGAGTTTGCGCAGTACCCGCACGTCGGCGATTTTATCGAAGTTCCATAAAGCGTCGAGCAACGCCGCGCTGCGGTTTTTGCCGAGGATGGGGTCGAGCAGGTCGAGCGCTTTCTCGTTTTCCTCGGCGGGTGTCAGCGGATTTTCGAAACTGCCTTTGGACGCCATCGTCTGATGGCGTAAAACGCGGCCGTCCTTGAGATGCACTTCCATCACGCAGCGCCAGCGGCGTTGCGCATCCGTCAGCGCAGGGTCGCCGATGGCTTCTATGCGTTTGCGCACCGCCAGCACCTTCGGGTCCTGCATGCGGCGGAAACTGTGCGACGATTTGAAGGTGACGTTGCCGTCGATCAGCATGACCGCGAGCAGGTGCTGCACGGATATGTCCGGGGACGCGCGGTTGTTGACGATTTCCAGTTCCTTGTCGGGCATGCGCGCGATGATCTTTTCGACGTCGGCCGCTTTGATGCCGTGCTGCAGGATGATGTCACGCAGCACGTGCATCGGCCCCTGAATGGGGCCGCCGACGGGCCAGCGCTTGATGCCGGCACGCATGATCTCGTAGTCTTTGCCGAGACCGCGCACCATTTCATTGCGGTCGATTTCTTCCGGTGCGAAGGTAAAGAAAAAATCGCGCTCGCCCGAAAAAATGTCCTCGACGCCGGTCCAGCCGTGCTTGACCATCAATGCCGCCTGCGTACCGTTGTGCGCGGGCATGCCGCCCATCGCATAGGCTTTTTCGATGTGCTCCGGGTCGCGGAACATGGTGTAGAGGCCGGCGGTCTGCTGGCCCGCGTATGAGAGCATGTAGCGCACCTGGCGCGCATTGAGTTTGAGCAGTGCGCCAGCGGTGGCAGCGGCGCCGAATACCTGTCCGGTGGCGGCGGCATGATGGCCTGAGCGCAGGTAAGGCATGGGTTTCAACGTGAGCAGCATGCGCGAGCAGATGTCGTAGCCGAGCACGATGGCGCGCAACAGCGCTTTGCCGCCAAGCCGGTTTTGCTCGCCGATGGCCATGGCCGCCGGAACCACGCTGGTGCCGGGATGGGTGAGAGAGGGCGGGTGCGTGTCGTCGGTTTCGTCGGCATGGCCGAACATGCCGTTGGCGAGCGCGGCGTTCTGCGGTGTGGTGACCATGCGCGTGCCGAGGATGCCTGCTGAGGGTTTGCCGCCGAGTGTTTTGTCGTACGCGATGGCTTTCTTCCCGGGCAGCAGGCGCGAGCCCGAAATCATCGCGGCGAAAGTATCGACCAGATGCAGTTTCGCGCGGTCGGTTACTTCTTTCGGCAACGGACGTTTGGCGGCTGACGCAATGTGCGCGCTCAGCGTAAGCATCATGGGTGATACGGGACTGGATTTCATTGGTGTGGGCAGTCGTGTTGTGAATCAGCCGGAGCGGCAGACCCTCGAATCATAACCGAACTCCGCGCGCGTTTGCGATGGCCGACCCGCATCGTTATACTGGCGCGGCACAAAAATTACTCGTGGAGGATGCGATGGGCAAGCAATGGAATTACAAAGGCATCATACCGGCGCTTGCGCTGCCGCTTAAGGCCGACTATTCCGTAGACGAGCAGGACCTGCGCCGGCTGACGAGCTGGCTCGCGACTTTCAAAGGCATTTCCGCGCTGATGACCAACGGTCACACCGGCGACGTGTTCAGCCTGACTTTGAAAGAGCGCGTCGAAGTCACGCGCATCGTCGCAGATGAACTCAAAGGCAAACTGCCGGTCATCTCTGCGGTGACTGCCGAAGGCATACACGAAGCGATCGAACAGGCGCTGATGCAAAAGGAGGCTGGCGCGACCGGACTCGATATCATGCCGCCGCATCACTGGCTGCGCTTCGGCATGCGCCCGCAGCACGTGGTCGATTATTTCGCCGCGATCGGCGAGGCCAGCGGGCTCGACCTGGCGGTGCACGTGTATCCGGCGTGGTCGAAGGCGAGTTATTCGTGCGAAGTGCTGGCCGACCTCGCGCGCCTGCCGTCGGTCAAGGTATTCAAGGTCGGCACGCGCGAGATGAACAAGTACGCACGCGACATAGAAGCCATCCGCAATGCAAATCCGCATGCGGCAGTGCTGACTTGTCACGACGAATACCTGCTGGCGTCGATGGTGCAGGGTGTCGATGGCGGACTGCTCGGCTTTGCTTCTTTCATACCCGAACTGATACTTGAACTGGTGAATGCGGTGCATGCGGGCGACCTCAAGCGCGCGATGGATTGCCAGGCGCGCATCAATCCGCTGAAGGACATCGTGTACGGTATGGGCGAGCCGACGGGCGATGCGCACGCACGCATGAAGTACGCGATGGTGCTGGCAGGGCGCTTGAGTTCGCCGGTGGTACGGCCGCCGACCGAGCAGCCCGACGAAGCCACGCGCAAGAAAATCGCCGACGTTCTGCGCGCCGCAGGCATGCTGCAGAAGCAGGCGGCCTGACCTGATGCGTGCCGCTGTTGCTGCAGCGATGCTGGTCTCCGCATCGCTGGCGAGTGCCCAGGACTACCCGAACAAGCCCATCCGCTTCGTTGTGCCGTATGCCCCGGGTGGCGCATCCGACGTGACTGCGCGACTGCTCGGACAGAAGATGACGGAAGCATGGGGGCAAACGGTGGCGGTCGACAATCGCGCCGGTGCCAACGGCATCGTGGCGCTGGAGTTGGTTGCGAAGGCGCCGGCCGATGGTTACACCATCCTGATGGCGAACCTCGGACCGAACGCAATCAATCCGGCGGTCTACAGCAAATTGCCGTACGACCCGGTCAAGGACTTCGCCGCGGTGACGCTGACGACGCTGGTGCCG
>JAIOOZ010000226.1 GCA_021414185.1 Betaproteobacteria bacterium | reverse complement strand
CTGCAGTTCGGCGGCAGCCTCACCGCGCTCACCGACAAGGGCGCATCGCTCTCGTTCATACGCAACGAGGGCGTGCTGGATTTTTCCATGGACTACGGCCTGCCCGGCAAACCCGGCTATTCGTATTCGCGTCCGTTCGATTACTTCAGCTTCCAGGCCACCGCATCCAGCGCGAATATTTTCGAGAACGTCATGACGCGCGGCCTGCTCGTCGGCAAAGACTATGAAGCGGCCGGCGGCACATACAAAGGGGTATGGGGACTCTACGGCAGCTACGATTACATCGCGCCACAAATCTTCCGCGTATCGACATCCGCGCTTTCGCTCGGCACCACCGCCCAGTGGCAACTGACGAACTCCGTCGCGCTTCAGGGCACCGGTCTGTTCGGCGTCGGCTACGGTGCGGCCGGCACCATACACGGCGTCGGCGAACGCGATTATCACTACGGGGTCACGCCGCAGGGACTGCTCGCGCTACGCCTGATCATGGGCGAGCGCGTCGCGCTTGGTCGACCGAGGGCCGCGGCACAGAGAACGTTGCCCGTGCCGATGCGGGGGTCACGCTGCGCGTCTACGGCAATCATGGCGTTGCGTTCAAATACATCTACTCGCGCCGCGATGCGTCATACCCCGATTTAGGCGACCGACTGCAGACGCGCGGCACGGTCAGTATTTTCTACACCTACGTTAATGACAAGAAGCTGGGCGCCGTCCAGTGGTAAATCGATAAGCGCACTGTCCGGCAGTTCATTTAAAAATGATAGGCAACGCCCGCGCTCAGGTAATAGTTTGACCTGCGCTCCGCAAGCGGACTGCCCGCGGCGTCGCCCTGCAGGCGCCGCGCCTCCATGCTGCCGACCACGATCCAGTTGCGGGTGATGTCGACCGACCATAGCAGGCCGACACTGCCGAACAACCATCCGCTGCCCGCGCTGTACGGCGTCAGGCCCGTGACGGCGGACTGTTGCGGCGTAATGCCATAGAAAGAGTTCGTCGATTTCGCGTTGGCCCACGTCGTCTGCGCAAACACGCCCGCGGAAAAGCGTCCGCTGCTATAAATACCTGCACTAAAACGTAGGTCGGCCTGGGCGCCGCGTGCGGCTTCAACGTGCTGCCGCACGCGCCCGAGCAGCGTCACCGGCATGGGACCGAATTTGTGGTCCCATTCCACCTGCAGGCCGTACGAGGCACCGTTATTGATGCCCGCAACATTGCGGTTCTTGAGAAAATCGGAATCACCCGGCTTGCGCCCCGGCTCATAGGCAAGCTGGGCACCGGCGTGCAGCCCCGGTGCAAGCTCCATCCGCAGGCCGCCCTCGAGCACGCCCTGGGTCGAGCGCACGAACAAAGGCTCACCGAGGTAGCGGACCACCGGGACCAGCTCTACGCGTTGCGAAGCCGAGCCATCGTATGCCGGGCGCCAGCGCAGGCCGGGGCCGAGCAGGGAATCATTGGTGAGTTCCGCAGTAGCGGTGAGCGGAACAACCAAACCGAAAACGAAGGTCGCGATCCGGGTCCCGGTCCGCAACCGCCGATGTGATGGTTGGGCAAAATTCAAGAATGTTCTCGCTTCGCGTCAGGTGTTTCTTTTGCGGCGCCCAACCGGCAACAGTTGTCGCATTCTTGCATCGGGGACAGCGCGCAGCACATTGCGCGCCAGAATTTTGCGTAGCTAACCGGCCTGCTTCTCCGGGGCCCGCGCGAACTGCTTCAATGCGCGGCTTTTTGCGCTTCCTGCATGGCGTGCCACAACTTCGAAGGCGTCAGCGGCATGTCGAGATGCTTGACGCCGAGCGGCCGCAGCGCGTCTATGACCGCGCCGACGAGCACCGGCAGCGAAGCTGTGCAGCCCGACTCGCCTACTCCCTTGACGCCGAGCGGACTGATCTTGCTCGGCGTGGGATGTTCTTCTCCGCGCAAACCCGGCACCAGCCCTGCGCGCGGCATGCAATAGTCCATGAAGCTTGCAGCCAGCGGTTGCCCGGACTCGCGGTCGTACACGATGTGCTCGCCGAACACCTGGCCCGCGCCCTGCACCACGCCGCCGTGCAACTGGCCTTCGACGATGGCGTGGTTGATGACTGCGCCGCAATCGTCGACTGCGCTGTACGAAACGATCTGCGTGAGCCCCGTTTCGCGATCGACCTCAACCTCGACGATGTGGCAGCCGTTGGGGAAAGTGGAACCGAACTTGCCTTCAGCGATGACGCTCACGGTCTTCTTCTTCGCGAGTTCCGCGAGTTTGACGGCACGTTTCGATTCGGTGGAACGGAATTCGCCGTCCGCGTAGACGATCTGCGAAGGCTCGAGCTTCAGTTCTAACGCGGCCAGTGCCTTGCCCTCTTCGATCAGCTTTTGCGCGGCGAGATAGCACACGCTGCCTGCGCCCACCGCGCTGCGCGAACCACCGACGTGATTGCCCTGCAGCGTGATGCCCGGCGCGCATTGCACCACTTTCACGCGTTCGTGCGGCACGCCCAGCGCGTCCGCCACGATGGCAGCCATCGTAGTCTCGTGGCCGTGTCCCTGCGCCTTCGTTACCGTGTGCACTTCGACGATGCCGTGCGCATCAAGACGCAATTCGATTTCATCCTTGTCTGCATTGCCGGCGCCCGTGTTCTCGATCACCGTCGAGATGCCGATGCCGCGCAGCTTGCCGGCCGCGGCCGATTGCTTGCGGCGCTGCGGGAAGCCGCTCCAGTCGCTGAGCTTCAGCGCTTTTTTCAGCAGGCCCGGCAGGTCCGCAATTTCGTAAACCGAACCGGTCGGCGTCTTGTACGGGAAAGCTTCCGGCGGAATGAAATTCAACCGCCGCAGTTCCGCCGCATCCATATTGAGCTCGGCCGCGGCCTGGTTGACAAGACGTTCGACCACGTAAGCGATATCGGGACGTCCGGCGCCGCAGTACGAACCCACCGGCGTGCAGTTGGTAAGCGACACGCGGAAAGTCGCGTACAGCGCCGGTATGCGGTACACGCCGGTCATACATACCGAAGTATTGCGAATATGCCCCACGGCGGCCGGCGACAGGTATGCGCCCATGTCGTTGATCCAGTCGAGACGCATGCCAAGAAACTTGCCGGCTTTGTCGAGTGCGAGTTCGCCGCTGATGATGTTGGCGCGGCCATGCGTATCGGCCAGAAAACATTCGACGCGCGTTGCCACCCACTTCACCGGCTTGCCGAGGGCTTTGGCGGCGATCATGAGCGCGCAGTATTCGGGATAGGCAACCGTGCGCTGGCCGAAACCACCGCCGACGTCGCGCGTATCGAAGATCAATTTGTCTTCCGGCACGTTGGTGTACTGTGAAATCTGCTTGCGCAGCGTGGTGACGCCCTGCATGACCACGTTGAAATTGTAGGTGGCGCTCGCCGCATCGTACGCGACCAGGCAGGCGCGCGGCTCCATTGGGCTGGGGGAGACGCGCGTGGATTCGACTTTGAGCTTCGTCACGTGCGCGGCCTGCGCGAACGCAGCCTTGACCGTCGCCTCATCACCGGCCTCGGCTTCGAAAGCGAGATTGCCGGGAACGTCGCCGTGCAATTGCGGCGCGCCGGCTTCCAGCGAATGTTCGGGCTGCACCGTGCACGGCAGATCGCGGTATTCGACTTCGACCAGCTCGCCGGCTTCCTGCGCAGCGGCGGCGGTGTCGGCCACCACCAGCGCGATGGCTTCGCCGACAAAACGCACTTTGCCGTGGGCCAGCACCGGGCGATCGGGGGCGCGCGCCTTCGTGCCGTTGCGTCCGGGCATCGTCAGCGCGTGCGGCGCCTTGGTATAGCCCGCACTGAGCGCATCGGCGCCGGTAAAGATGTGCTTCACGCCGGGAAACTTGAGCGCAGCCGAGGTATTCAGCGCGACGATATCGGCATGGGCGTGGTCGGCGCGCACGAAATAGCCATAGAGCTGCCCCGGCTGGTTCCAGTCGGACGCGTACTTGCCGGCGCCGGTGATCAGGCGAAAATCTTCGACTCGGTTGCCGTGATGGTGGTGTGTGTCATGCGTATCCATACGGCGTGTCGCCTTCCGTTTATGAGTTCAAAGCCGAGCGCGGATGCGCCGGGCGCTTCAGTGCATCGGGCGCTTCATAGGGCTTGTGCCCTTCCACCTGCGCCGCAAAAAGGACGCGGCGCGCGTCGGAATTGAAAGCATCGCGGCGGTGCACCGTGCAGCGATTGTCCCAGATGACGACGTCGCCGACCGACCACTTGTGCTCGTACACAAAGCGCTCCTGCGTGCAGTGCGCCCACAGTTCGTCCAGCATCGCCTCGGACTCTTCGAGCGACAGACCGTTCACGTACGCGCTGTGGCGGCGGCCGAGGAACAGCGAGTTGGCGCCCGTCTCGGGATGCGTGGAAATGATCGGGTGGCTGGGGCCCGGGACGGTGCGAATATCGACTTCGAGCGAAGCACCCGGCCGTAGTTTCATCGCCGTATCGACGATGTTGCCCTGCTTGATGGTCTTGCCCGTGTAGCGTTTTTTCTGCTCCGCGGTGAGCGCATCGTAAGCCGCATAGCAGTTCAGGAAAAACGTGCTGCCGCCGAGCTCCTGCGGCGGGATCTCTTTCGCGATCAGCATGCGCGCCGCGGTCGGCGCCTCCTTGAACGAAAAATCCGAGTGCCAGACGATTTCGCCGTCGCCGAGGATGCCGACGGACTTGCCGTTTTCCTTGATGTTGGAAACCATGGTCACCTCGGGCGGCAGCTTGAGCACCTGGCTCTGGGCGCGCTCTTTCATGTCGCGCTCGTGCAGACCGGACGAAGACACCGGTTTGCCGAAACGCTTGACCAGGCGCACGAGGTCTTCGGCGCTGACCGACTGGCCGCGGAATATCAGCATCACATTGGCGAGCCAGACGTCGTGCAGGCTCCGGAACGTCTCGTCGCCCACTTTGGTGATGTCGATGCCGCGGATTTCGGCGCCGAGTGCAGCCGGCGTGGGCACGACTTCGTATTGCATGCGCTGCGGGCTGCGCTGCGCGAGTGGGGTATCGGCCATGTTTGCTCCTTCGCGTTGCGACCTGCGTGGGGATGCATAGTATTATAGCGCCCGCCGCGCCGCCGTACGCAGCGGCCCGCGATTTCCCGGTGTCCCGGTTCAAAAATCTTCAGGAGATGTTGAGAGTGCGCAACAGGATGCAAATTCGTACGCTCGCGGCATTGGCCGTCGCACTTGTCGCCACCGCCCCGCTCTGCGCCGCGGCCGCCGAGAAATTTCCCAGCCGCCCGGTACGCATCGTGGTCGGCTTCCAGGCCGGCGGCGGCACCGACATCGCCGCGCGCGTGATCGCGCAAAAGCTGACCGACGCGCTGGGCGTCTCGTTCATCATCGACAACCGGCCCGGCGCCGCCGGCAATATCGGCGCGGACATCGTCGCCAAGTCCAGTGCCGACGGCTACACTATATTGATGGCGAACTCGACCATCGCGATACCCAGCCTGTCCGCCAAGCTGCCGTTCGACGTCAAAAAGGATTTCGCGCCGCTCAGCAACATCGCGCTCGGGCCTTCGGTGCTGCTCGTGAATCCCAGCCTGCCGGTTACGGACGTCAAAGGGCTGCTTGCGCTGGCGAAGGCGAAACCGAAAACGCTGATCTACGGCTCCGGCGGCGTCGGCAACGTCACGCACCTGGCGATGGAATTGTTGTCGTCGATGGCCGGCATCGAGATGACCCACGTGCCGTACAAGGGCGCAGCACCCTCGGTCATCGGCCTCGTCAGCGGCGAAGTGCAGTTGCTGTTCGCCTCAATTCCCGGGGTGCTGGCGCAGATCAACGCCGGCAAAGTCCGCGCGCTCGGCGTGTCGATTTCACAGCGCAGCGCGGTACTGCCCAACGTGCCGACCATCGCCGAAGCGGGACTGCCCGGCTATTACGCGGCTTCGTGGTACGGCCTGCTGCTGCCGGCCGGCACGCCCAAAGCCAATATCGACGTGCTCGCAAAGGAAATCGGCGCCATCATGCGTGTGCCCGAGGTCAAGGAAAAAATGCTGGCGCAGGGCTTCGAGCCGGTGGGCGACACGCCGGCGCAGTTCGGCAAATTCATCAGCGAGGAAATACCGCGCTGGGAGAACGTCGTCAA
>JAIOOZ010000225.1 GCA_021414185.1 Betaproteobacteria bacterium | reverse complement strand
GATGCCACGCGGCCGACCGCGATGAAAATCCAGGTGGCCGATGCGGCCGGGGCAAAACTCGCGGAAGCCGAGCAGCGCACCACGCTGGTCGAGCCGATTTCGCCGGAGCAGTGGCAGGCCATGGGCGAGAGCGCGGGTTATCGTATTGTCGAGCCGCTGCGCCGGCTGGTGGTGCGCGAAGCACGCACCGCCGCCAAAACCAATTGAAGCGAACCGGGGACAGCATGAGAACTACTGCAAGATGCAGTGCCACAGTGTTTTTGGCGGGCGTGTTGACGTTGGCGGGGCTGGCAGCAGTGCCGGCCGCAGCTCAGCAGGATCCGGCGAAAAAAGCACCCGCGGCGGCGGTACCGCCACCGGCGGCGAAGCCGGCCGCCAGCGAGCCTGCGCGCAAGAGCGAACAGGAGATTTCTGCACTGGTAGTGGCGGATGACGATGCCACGCTGTCGAGCCAGATGGCCGGCCGCATCAAACGCGTGCATCCCAGAATCGGCGACGGCTTTGGCAAAGGCGCGTTGCTCGTTGAGTTCGACTGCGTGGAGCAGGAAGCGCGGCTGCTGTCCGCGCAGGCGGAGCTGCTGGGCGCGCGCGAAACACATGTTTCCAAGCTGCGCCTGCAGGGGCTGGGCGCCGCGGGCGAACTCGAGGTGACGCTGGCGGCGGCGGCGGTGGAGAAGTCCCGCGCGCAACTAAGCGTGGCCGAAGCGCAAATCGGTTTTTGCCGCGTGACCGCGCCGTACGGCGGGCGCGTTGCGCGGTTGCGCGTGAAGTCGTTCGAGACAGTCGCGGCGGGGCAGCCGCTGATGGAAATCGTTACGCAGTCGCAGCTGCGCGTGCAGATGCTGATGCCGGCGTCGGCGGCTGGCTGGGTGAAGCCTGGCGCGCGGTTTCTCGTGAAAATCGGCGACACCGGGCGCGAATACGCGGCGCGCGTGACCAAGCTGAATTCGCGCGTCGATGCCGTCAATCAATCGCTCGAAGTCGAAGGCCGCTTCGAGGGCAAGACCGCCGCATTGCTGCCGGGCATGATCGGCACCGCCGTATTTCCGCAGCGTCCGCAATAGAGAGCCATATGCCCGCCGCGTCCGAGACATTGCCGGCGGCGCTGCTTAATTTCGAACAGGCCTTGCGCGGTGCGAAATCGCTGCGCGAAGTCTGCTTCGTCGCGGTCAACGAGCCGGCCGCATTTCTTGCATACGATCAGGCGGTGCTGTGGCGTTATGACGCGCTTGGCCGCATCTCGATCGCGGCGGTCTCGGGCCTCGCGGAAATCGACGTGAATTCCCCGTACTGCCTGTGGCTCGCGCGTGTATTCGATCATCTCAAAGACGCGGCGGGCCCCGCGCAAAGCGTAACATCCGCGAATTTGCCGGCGCCGCTCGCCCAGGATTGGAACGAATGGAGCCTGCAGCACGTGACGTATTGCGGGCTGCAAGCGCCGGATGGCAAGACGCTTGGCGGATTGTGGCTGGCAGCGGCCGCGCCGGCGGAAGAAGGCAGCGTGCAGCTCGCCGCGTGGGTCGCGCAGGCCAGCGCGTTCGCGTTATGGGCATGGCAGCGCGAACGTTTCGATTTCCGCAAACTGCTGCCGCAGGGCCTGACGCGCCGGCAGCGCCAGATTGGCGCCGTGGTACTGCTCGCGGTGGTGCTGTTTCCGGTGCGGTTGAGCGCGCTCGCGCCGGCCGAAATCACACCGCTGCGCCCGGTGCCTATCACAGCACCCGTGGACGGCGTGGTGGAAAAGGTGTGGGTGGCGCCGAATCAGGAAGTGAAAATCGGCGATGTGCTGGTGACGCTCGACGATACTTCGGTACGCAACAAGCTCACGGTGGCGCAAAAATCGCTCGACATCGCACGTGCCGACCTGCAGCGCGCGACCAATAAAGCCTTCAGCGACGACGCCAGCAAGGCGGAACTGCAGGTCCTCGATTCGCGAATGAAGGAGAAAGCCGCGGAAGTCGATTATCTCGGCGAGTTGTTGAAGCGCATCCGTCTGACGGCGCCGCAGGCGGGCATCGCTATTTTCGCCGATGCGGACGAATGGACGGGCAAGCCGGTGCAAACGGGTGAAAAGATCATGACCGTCGCCGACTCCACGCAGGTCGGGCTTACCCTTTACCTGCCGCCCGACGACGCCATTCAGCTGGCTGCCGGCGGCGATGTTTCGGTATTTCTCAATGCATTGCCGCTGTCCGCGCTTGACGCGAAAATCACGCAAACGAGCTACGAGACGGTGCCGACTCCGGAAGGCAATCCGGCCTATGTGATCCGTGCCCGTTTCGTCGATGCCGACGCGCACCCGCGCATCGGGCTGAAGGGCACCGCCAAGGTCTACGCGGGGCGCGTGCCGTTCGTCTATTACGTGCTGCGCAAGCCGTTGTTGTTTTTGCGCAAAGCGCTCGGCGTCTAGCCGGCGCGCACCCGGAAGCGGGCGGCGCACGCGGTATACTAGCCGCTATGCAAGTCGCATCCATGCATTTCAAAGAGCGCGTCGGCGCCAAGCTCGCCGACGTCAAGCTGCAGGCCGCGCTGAAGAAGCTGCAGGGCAATTTCGTCAAGGGGCGCGCCGACCGTGTGGCCGAACTCGATAATTTCGAGGAGCTGCGCACGCACGCGGCGGCGATCCGCGACCGCGCGCTCAATAGTCTCGACGTCTACCTCGAAGAATTCGAGAAAAACGCTACCGCCCGTGGCGCAATCGTGCATTGGGCGGAAACCACCGCGGACGTGAACCGCATCGTGTGCGAGCTTGCCGCGCGCTACGACGTTAAAAAAGCGGTGAAATCGAAGTCGATGGTGAGCGAGGAGTGCGCGCTTAACGACGCGCTCGAAGCCGCCGGCGTCGAAGTCGTCGAGACCGATCTTGGCGAATACATCCTGCAGCTCGCCAAGGAGCCGCCGTCGCACATCATCGCGCCGGTGATCCACAAGGGGCGCGACGAAATCTCGGACTTGTTCGCAGAAAAGCACCAGCGGCCGCGCAAGACTGACATCACTGAACTCACGCACGAAGCGCGCGAGATGCTGCGCTCGCATTTCCTGACGGCGGACATGGGCATCTCGGGTGCCAATTTCATCGTCGCCGAAACGGGCACCACGCTGATCGTCACCAACGAGGGCAACGGCCGCATGACGACGACGCTGCCGCGCGTGCACGTCGCGGTCACCGGCATCGAAAAAGTCGTGCCGACGCTGGAAGACGTGACGACATTGCTGCGCCTCTTGCCGCGCTCGGCGACCGGACAGACGATTTCGAATTACATTTCATTTACGACCGGTATTAAGGACGCGCAGGATGCCTTCGGCGCCGAGTATTTCCATATCATCCTGCTCGACGCCGGGCGCACCAAGCTGATCGGGACGGATATGCAGGAGATGCTGCGCTGCATACGTTGCGGTGCGTGCATGAACCACTGTCCGGTCTATCAGAACGTCGGCGGCCACGCTTACGGCTGGGTCTACCCGGGTCCGATGGGTTCAATTCTCACGCCGACTTATGTCGGGCTCGAAAATGCGCTCGATCTGCCGCACGCGTCGACCCTGTGCAACCAGTGCGGCGTGGTGTGCCCGGTCAAGATTCCGCTGCCGGACCTGATGCGCAAGCTGCGCGAGAAGCAGGTCGAGCGCGGTCTGCGGCCGTGGCATGAGCGGTTTGCGCTGCGTATGTGGAGTTGGGCGGTGCAGCGGCCGGGCGTGTACGCATTGCTGTCGAAATTTGGCGTTACAGTCCTCGGCTGGATGGGCGGGTCCGCCAAGCTGATACATTACCTGCCTTTCGGCGGCGGCTGGACTGACGGTCGCGATATGCCGGCGCCGCAGGGAAAAACTTTTCGTGAAATTTACGCACAACAAAAACGTTGAACCGCCAAGACGCCAAGCACGCCAAGAGGTACAAACAAAGCAATGCAAAGAACGTAAGGCGTAAACCTAATGTGATCATGGATTATTTTCAGTTTTTTTACTCAGATTTTTACTTGTCTTTTCTTGGCGGACTTGGCGGCTTGGCGGTGAGATTAAGGGGTTAATATGAATAAGCCAGTTGATGTGCAAACTTTACAGTCGGTGCCGTTGTGGATAGACGGCAAACACAAACAAGCTTCGAGCACGCGCGCGGGCGACATCACCAACCCGGCGACCGGGCAGGTCACCAGGCGCGTGCCGTTCTGCAACGCGGCCGATATCGATGCGGCGGTGCAGGCAGCGCAGCGCGCGTTTCCGGCCTGGCGCGATACGCCGGCATTGCGCCGCGCGCGCATCCTGATGCGCTTTCGCGAGCTGCTCGACGCCAACAA
>JAIOOZ010000224.1 GCA_021414185.1 Betaproteobacteria bacterium | reverse complement strand
GGATAATCGGCGAGCAGCCCGCGCTCGATTACATGCGGGTCCTCGACGATCTGCGAGACGTCGTAAATCGGCCCGATGGTGACTTCGGCTTTTTCGAAGAATGCGACGTTCTCGGCCTGGGTGCGCTGCGCGACGAACGCGCCGATGATGGCGTCGAGTTCCTCGGCGTGCTTCACGCGCTCCGCGTTGACTTTGTAGCGCGGGTTGTCGATGAGGTCGGCGCGGCCGATGGAGCGGAACAGCCGTTCCGCCATTTTCTGGATGGACGCCGACAGCCCCACGTATTTGCCGTCTTTGCAAAGGTAGACGTTGCGCGGGCAGGAGTTGGTTGAGCGGCTGCCGGTGCGCGGTTTCAACTGGCCGGTCAGCCGGTAATTGGCAGCCTGCGGTCCGAGCACCGCGAACAGCGGGTCGAGCAGCGGCAGATCGATCACCTGGCCGTGGCCGCCGTTCTGTTCGACTTCACGCAGCGCGACCATCACGCCGGTCGCGCCATATAGTCCCGCGTACGAATCCGCCATGTACATGGGCGGCAGCACCGGCTCGCGATCGGCAAAGCCGTTGATGGCGGCAAAACCCGACATGCCCTCGACCAGCGTGCCGAAACCCGGCCGCCGCTTGTACGGACCGGTCTGCCCCCAGCCGGAAATGCGCACGATGATGAGCTTGGGATTTTTCGCGAGTAGCACGTCCGGCCCCAGTCCCATTTCTTCGAGCGTGCCGGGGCGGAAGCTTTCGACGAACACCGCGGCCTTCGGCACCATGCTTAAAAGCAGGTCGCGCGCTTCCGGTTTGCGCAATTCGAGCGCCAGGCTTTTCTTGTTGCGCGCGTAAATTTTCCAGTTGGTCGCGATGCCATCGGTTTGCCAGGCGCGCAGCGTGTCGCCGGCGGGCGGTTCAATCTTGATGACTTCGGCGCCAAAATCGCCAAGCACCTGCGTCAGCGTGTTGCCGGCGACGAGGCGAGACATGTCGAGTATGCGCACGCCGTCGAGCACGCCCTTGGCGCCGGGTGCGTAGGATTTTTTGGGCAATGCGCTTTTCATGCGGGCTTGAGGTTGGTGGTGCAGGGAGGGCGAAAACATAACAGCAAACATGCGGTGGTGCAATGCGCCGCCGGCGCGTTGCACGCGTTGCCGCCGCGTGCGTTAAAATGGCGCCTGTCACCTTGAGCCCCCGCCTGTTTGCAAGCGGCGCGGGCTATCCCCCACCCGATAGAGGAGCAGCATCATGACCGACCTATCTTCAGGCTCGCCGAAACTCGCGTCCGCCGGCGCGCGCTTTCGCGCCGCCGTCGCCGCCGAAAAACCGCTGCAGATCGCGGGCACCATCAACGCCTATCACGCCCGCATGGCGGAACGCGTCGGCTTCAAAGCCATCTATCTGTCGGGTGGTGGTGTTGCCGCCGGCTCGCTGGGCCTGCCCGATCTCGGTATCAGCAATCTCGACGACGTGCTGACCGATGTGCGCCGCATCACCGACGTCTGCTCGCTGCCGCTGCTGGTCGACGTCGATACCGGTTTCGGTTCGAGTGCGTTCAACGTCGCGCGCACCGTCAAATCGCTGATCAAGTTCGGTGCCGCTGCGATGCACATCGAAGACCAGGTCGGCGCGAAAAGATGCGGGCATCGGCCGAACAAGGAACTCGTGACCCAGCAGGAGATGGTTGACCGCATCAAGGCGTCGGCCGACGCCAAGACCGATCGCGAATTCGTGGTGATCGCGCGCACCGACGCGCTGGCGGTCGAAGGCCTGCAAGCAGCGATCGATCGCGCCTGTGCGTGCGTCGAAGCGGGCGCCGACATGATTTTCCCGGAAGCGATCACCGAATTGTCGATGTACAAGAAATTCGCCGACGCGGTGAAGGTGCCCATCCTCGCCAACATCACCGAGTTCGGCGCGACACCGCTGTTCACGACGGAAGAACTGAAGAGCGCCAACGTCGCGATGGCGTTGTATCCGCTATCCGCATTTCGCGCGATGAACGCGGCGGCATTGAAAGTGTTCCAGGCGCTGCGCAAGGAAGGCACGCAGAAGAATGTCGTCGACACCATGCAGACGCGCAACGATCTCTACGATTATCTCGGCTATCACGTCTACGAGCAGAAGCTCGACAGCCTGTTCGCGCAAGGCAAGAAGAAGTAGGGAAGTGGCAGGGGGCGGGGTTATACCCCTCACCCCTTACGCCTAACCCCTCACGCTTTTCTCCGCAGGAGCAAGTGCAATGACCGGAATGCTGTTGTCCAAAAAATTCATGGCCGCTGCCGGCGAGGCGCTGGGCGCCACGGCGAAGCGCGCCGGGATTTCGCCCGAGATCGTGGACCTGCCCGCCGACGGGACCCCGCTGCCGGCAGCCGCCTGCGAGCGTATCGAAGTCGCATTTCTGACGCGCGATATCCGTTTCTCCAGTGCCAACCTGTACAAGAGTTTCGGCGATGTTATGGTTGCCGCCAAAAACCTGAAATGGGTACATTTCACCAGCACCGCCATCGACCAGCACCCGTTCCTGCCGCAGTTGCGCGAGCGCGGCGTCAAGCTGACGACCTCCGCCGGCACCAACGGCGAGCCGGTCGCGCAAACCGCGATTGCCGGCTTGCTGCTGCTGGCGCGCCGGTTTCCGCATTGGCTGGACGCGCAGCGGCGCCACGCATGGGAACCGATGCGCAGCGAGAACGTACCCGCGGACCTGCGCGGACAAACGGTGATGGTGGTGGGCCTGGGCGTCATCGGCATGCCGATAGCGCGCTTTTGCCAGGCGCTTGGCATGCACGTGATCGGTATCCGCCGCACGCCCAAGAGCGCGAACGAGCCGCTCGACGAAATCCATCCGCCGGCGCGCTTTGGCGAATTGTTGCCGCGCTGCCAGTGGCTGGTGCTGGCCTGCCCGCACACCAAGGAGACTCACCACATGCTCAACGCCGCGATGATAGAAAAACTGCCGCGCGGCGCGGGGCTGATCAACGTCGCGCGCGGCGGCGTAGTCGAGGAGCAGGCAGTGATAGCCGCGCTCAAAAGCGGACAACTCGGTTGCGCGCACCTCGACGTGTTCGAAAAAGAACCTTTGCCCGCGGATTCGCCGCTGTGGGACATGCCGAACCTGATTCTGACGCCGCACAATGCGTCGGCTTCGGCGGGCAACGACGGCCGGGCGTTCGGGATGTTCCTCGCCAATCTCGAAAAATGGGCGCGCGGCGAGACCCTGCAGAACGAGCAGCGCGAATAGCCGGGGAATCGCGTTACCACTGCAGTCCGCCGTTTAGACCGCCTGGGTCTATAATATCGCCCGTTCATTCAGTAACTTGGCAGCCATGCAGCTTTTCGCCTTCGGCATCAACCACCAGACAGCTCCGCTCGCGTTGCGCGAGCAGGTGGTTTTTCACGCCGAAAATCTGGTGCAGGCGTTGCGTGACCTGGTCGACCGCAACCCGGTCAAGGAAGCCGCGATCATTTCCACCTGCAATCGCACCGAAATCTATTGCGATACGGCGGAACCGCGCGAGGCTTTGCGCTGGCTTGCCGATTACCACCAGTTAAAAGCGCAGCACCTCGAACCGCACGTCTATCAACTGCCGCACGAGCAGGCGGTCAAGCACGCGTTTCGCGTCGCCAGCGGACTTGATTCGATGGTGCTGGGCGAGCCGCAGATCCTCGGCCAGTTCAAGGATGCGGTGCGCACCGCCGAACGGGCGGGCACGCTCGGGCTGCTGCTGAACAAACTTTTCCAGCGCACATTTTCGGTGGCGAAAACCGTGCGCTCCGAAACCGACATCGGCGCCAGCACGGTATCCATGGCGTCCGCCGCGGTGCGGTTTGCCGAGCGCATCTATCCGAGCATCGCCGAGCAGAGCGCGCTCTTCATCGGCGCAGGCGAAATGATCGAACTGACGGCGACCCACTTCGGCGCGCGCCATCCGCGCCACATGACTTTCGCCAACCGCACGGTAGAACGCGCGCAGCACCTGGCCGAGCGCTTTCGCGGCCGCGCCATCAGCCTGAACGACCTGCCGTCGCAGTTGGCAGTGCACGACATCATCGTTTCGTGCACGGCGAGCATGCTGCCCATCATCGGCAAGGGGCTGATCGAGTCCGCGCTGCGCGCGCGCAAGCATCGGCCCTTGCTTCTCATCGACCTCGCGGTGCCGCGCGACGTCGAAGCCGAAGTCGGCGCGCTCGACGACGTATTCCTGTGCACGGTGGATGATCTCGGCAAGATGGCGCGCGAAGGACTCAACGTGCGCGAGTCGGCGGTGGCGCAGGCCGAGGCCATCATCGAAACCCAGGTCGGCGACTTCATGCAATGGCTCGATAATCGGGAACTGGTGCCGACCATACGCGCTCTGCGCGACGACGCCGAACGCGCGCGCCGCCGCGAAGTCGAGCGCGCGGTGCGCAGCCTCGCGCGCGGCGAGAACGCGCAGCAGGTGCTCGAGCAACTGAGCCACTCGCTCACCAACAAGTTTTTGCATGCACCCACGCACGCGCTCAACCACGCCAACGACGACGACCGCGAGCAATTGCTGAACATGCTGAGGCGGCTCTACCAGTTGAAACAAGCCGAATGAAGGACAGCATCGCCGCCAAGCTCCAGCAACTCACCCTGCGGCTTGAAGAACTGAATGGCCTGCTGAGCTCGGAGAACGCCACCGCCAGCATGGACAACTACCGCAAGCTCACGCGCGAGCATGCGGAAATCACGCCGGTCGTCGAACTTTACAAGTTGTACCGGCAAAGCGAAGACGACATGCGTGCGGCGCAGGAGATGGTCGCAGACCCCGCCATGCGCGAATTTGCCGAGACCGAAATCAAGGAGGCGCGCGCGCGGCTCGAGCAGCTCGAGGCGGAATTGCAAAAGGAATTGCTGCCGAAGGACCCCAACGACGAGCGCAATATCTTTCTCGAAATCCGCGCCGGCACCGGTGGCGACGAATCGGCGCTGTTTTCGGCCGACCTCTTTCGCATGTACACGCGCTACGCCGAGCGCAAGAAATGGCAGGTCGAGGTCATGTCGCAAAGCCAGAGCGAACTCGGCGGCTACAAGGAAGTCATCGCGCGCATCGCGGGGCAGGGTGCTTATTCGAAACTGAAATTCGAATCCGGCGGCCATCGCGTGCAGCGCGTGCCGACGACCGAGACGCAGGGCCGCATTCATACGTCGGCGTGCACGGTGGCGGTGTTGCCGGAAGTCGATGCGGTGGCGGACGTGGTGCTGAATCCCGCCGAGATGCGCATCGACACTTTCCGTTCGTCGGGCGCGGGCGGCCAGCACATCAACAAGACCGATTCCGCGATCCGCATCACCCACTTGCCGACCGGCATCGTGGTCGAGTGCCAGGACGACCGCTCGCAGCACAAGAACAAGGCGCGCGCGCTGGCGGTGCTGGCCGCGCGTATCAAGGACCAACAGGTGCGGGAGCAGAACCAGAAAACCGCCGCCACGCGCAAATCGCTGATCGGCAGCGGCGACCGCTCCGAGCGCATACGCACCTACAATTTTCCGCAGGGCCGCGTCACCGATCACCGCATCAATCTCACGCTCTACAAGATCGCTTCCATCATGGACGGCGACCTCGATGAACTGACCGGCGCGTTGAGTTCCGAGCATCAGGCTGAGCAGCTCGCTGCTTTGGGCGAAGAAACGCAAGCCGCTTAAGGCGGTTACCCGCAATGCTTCCGACGATAGCGCAGGCGCTCGCGGCAGTGCGATTCGACGCCGTTGACGTGCGCGTGCTGCTGCGTCACGCCTGCGGCGTCGACGACGCCTATCTCATCGCCCACGCCGATGACAAGCTGAGCGCCGAGCACAGCGCTGCGTTCGCGGCATTGGTCGCGCGACGTGCCGCCGGCGAACCAGTTGCTTACATTGTCGGCACGCGCGAGTTTTTCAGTCTCGAATTCAAAGTGACGCCGGCAGTGCTGATTCCGCGGCCGGAGACCGAGCTGCTGGTTGAATTTGCTCTGGAGAGCATCGATGTCGAACGCGCGTGCAGTGTGCTCGATCTCGGCACCGGCAGCGGCTGCATTGCGATTTCCATCGCAAAAAATTGTCCTGGTGCGAAAGTGGTCGCGATCGAACAAAGTGCTGCCGCGCTTGCCATCGCGCGCGAAAACGCAGCGCTCCACGCGACCGTTAACCTCGAATTGATTGCGAGCGACTGGTACTCCGCGCTGGGCGGCCGGCGCTTCGACGTAATCGTCGCCAATCCGCCTTATGTGGCCGCGGGCGATCCGCATTTGAGTGAGGGGGATTTGCCTGCCGAGCCAGTTGCCGCGCTGGTGGCAGGGGATGACGGGCTGGATTGCATACGCGCGATCGTTCAAGCTGCGCCGCGCTATCTGAACCCCGACGGCTGGCTCGCTATCGAGCACGGTTACGATCAGGCGGAGCGCTGCCGCGAATTGCTCCGTGCCGCTGGTTTCCACGAGGTGTTTTCGCGTGAAGATCTGGCGGGTATTGAGCGGATCAGCGGCGGGCAGTGGCGTGCGTCTTGACGCAGATGCACACTAGCCTGTAAAATACCATATCAATTCACTCAAGTATTCAGGAGTAAGCATGAGCGTTCAAGACGTTATCAAGGAACAAGTCACCAAGAACCCGGTGGTGCTGTACATGAAAGGCTCGCCCGATTTTCCGCAATGCGGCTTTTCCGCCAACGTGGTCGGCATTCTGCGCGCGTGCGGGGTCGAGAATTTCTTTTCGGTCAACGTGCTCGAAAATCCGGACATCCGCCAGGGCATCAAGGAATACGCCAACTGGCCGACCATTCCCCAGCTTTACGTCAACGGCGAATTCGTCGGTGGCTCGGACATCCTGCGCGAAATGTACGACAGCGGCGAGTTGAAGAAAGTGCTGCAAAAGTAAACGCTGCGCACGCCGGCAAAGCCCGCCGCCACCGCCACGACACACAGGGGCAGCGTTGCGAGCCATTGTGCTGAAGTCACGCCGCCGTGCAGCGTCAATACGGCGAATTGCGACATTTTGCCGACCAGAAAGCAGATCTGCATCGCCTGCACCATCAGTGCGGGACCGAGGCCGAGTGCCAGGTAGTAGATGATGAGCGGCGGCGCCGCGACATTGGCGGTGCCTTCGAAAAGCCCCGCCACGGTGCCCGCAATTGGCGCGAATGCCCGCTCGTGCCGTTTGATCAAAGGCCACTCGCCGCGCGTGAAGCGGTCGAGATTGAGATAGATCACGATACTCAGTGCGAGGAGCAACTGGTAAGGTGCATCCGGCGCGGCGACGAAGACCCAGGTTCCCACCAGCGCGCCCAGCGTCGCATAGACCGGCATCATCCAGAAACGCTTCAGGACCGGCCCCAGCGGTCCGCTGGTGACGAGCGTGACGGCCACGGTCGCCAGAGTCGGCAGCAAAATGATGATGACGGCGGTGCGCATGTCGACCGCCATCGCGACCACCGGCGTGGCGATGAACGGAAAGCCGAATCCCAGCGCGCCCTGGCTGAACCCCGCCAGCACGATGGCGAGCGTCAGCCACCGGGTCACTGCGAGCGGCAACGATTCAAGGGCCGTCATCGGTAGCGGGCACTTGCGGTGGCGAACATGAGTAATGCCTTTGTCATTCCAAAGCTGGGAGTAAAACCGGCGATACGTCATTTTACCCCGCGTCGTTGGCGAAAACGGCCCAATACCTCCGCTAGGCCTGGCGCCTGCATATCTTCATGCAATAAAGTTTTTAACCTGCCAGAATGTCAGTCATGCAAACGATGACTTACGATTACATCATCGTCGGCGCGGGTTCGGCCGGCTGCGTGCTCGCCAATCGCCTGAGCGAAAACGGCAGGCATTCAGTCCTGTTGCTTGAAGCAGGGCCGCGCGACAGCTCGCTGTGGATCCACCTGCCGATCGGCTATGCCAAGACCATGTTTCACCCGGTCTATAACTGGGGCTTTTCCACCGAGCCGGAGCCCGCCATGAACAACCGCCAGGTT
>JAIOOZ010000223.1 GCA_021414185.1 Betaproteobacteria bacterium | reverse complement strand
GCGCTCAATCCGTTCTGCGCCGCGCGCCCGCCGTGCAGGTTCTTGCACATGGTGCCGAACATTTCGCGCAGGCCGGCAGCCTGCGTCGCCGCTATGCCCAGCGCCCATGTCATGCGCTGCTCGTCTAGCCCCAGCAACTTGCCCGCCGCCGCAGCGGCGCCGAAAGTGCCCGCCGTGCCGGTAATGTGCCAGCCGCGCGCGTAATGCCATGGATAGACGACGAGCCCCACGCGGCATGCCACTTCGATGCCAAGCAGAAACGCATGCAGGAACTCGCGGCCGGAAACGGGAGTGCGCTCGGCCAGCGCCAGCACGGCCGGACCGACTACGCCGCCCGGATGTATCACTGTCTTCAGATGAGTATCGCTGAATCCGAGCGCATCGCCACTGATGCCGTTCATCAATGCGGCGAGCAGGATGTCCACCCGCTCGCTCCTGCCTATGATGCCCGCCTCGCGCGGCCCGGAAAATTCGTTGAAAGTCGCCAGCGCGCACTCGAGCGCTTCGTGCCGGCTGCCGCCGAGCGAGCAGCCTATCCAGTGCAAAAGCGCGCGCTTCGCCTCATGCACTACCGCGTCCGGTATATCGCCGGGCTGCGATTGAACAATATATCGCGCAAGCGTACGGGTGGCGTCAGGCGCCGTTGCATTTAATGCTGTATTCATCGCAGCGGAAAATATCTATGGAGGTAATATCAAACACTCCCTCGCCCCGTTTCAGCGGGGAGAGGGCCGGGGTGAGGGGCCGCAGGTTTCGCGACAGACTTTATTTTTTCAAGATTGTAACCCGCCCCGCTCATTTGAAGCATGCGCCCGGAAAATGGTAATATCCGCTCCCCGTCGCAGGTCCCATACGGGTCGTTAGCTCAGCGGTAGAGCACTGCCTTCACACGGCAGGGGCCACTGGTTCGATCCCAGTACGACCCACCAATAAATCACGAACCCAGATCTCGACTGGCCGGTAGCGTTTGCGTTGTTGCAGTGTAGTTCGACATGACAAGAATATCGAGGGGGCATGTGGAATGAAAACGCGGGCATTGTTCAGCGTATTGATGGTGTCGATGTCTGTCGGCGCCGCCAGTGCCCAGAGCTATCCGGTCAAACCCATACGCTGGATCGTGCCTTATCCGGCCGGCGGCGGCTCGGACACCGTTGCCCGCACGATTGCGCTTAAACTGCAGGACGCATTGGGGCAGCCTGTCGTCGTCGACAACCGCGGCGGCGCCGCCGGCGTGGTGGGCACCGAAATGGGGGCCGCAGCACCTGCCGATGGATACACGCTGGTATTTGCCGTGGGGTCGTTCGTGGTAACGCCATTTCTGAACAGCAACGTCAAGTACGATCCGGTCCGGGATTTTGCGCCCGTTAGCCTGCTGGCGATCAATCCCTATTTATTTGCCGCCAATGCCGCGCTGCCGGTCAACTCGGTCAAGGAATTGATCGCGTATGCAAAGACCAACCCGGGCAAACTGAATTACGGGACCGCGGGCGCGGGTGGCGGCAATCATCTCGCCATGGAACTGTTCAATACGATGGCGGGAACTGCCATCGTGCACGTTCCCTATAAAGGATCGGCCCCCGGCATCACCGATCTGATCAGCGGGCAGCTGCAACTCATGATGAACACCATGGGCCCACTGCTGCCGCACGTGAAGACCGGCCGGCTCAAGGCACTGGCGGTTACGGGCGCAGTCCGCTCGCCCGCAGTGCCCAACACGCCCACCGTGGCCGAATCCGGGTTGCCTGGGTTCGAATACGTGAATTGGTACGCTGCGCTGATGCCGGCGCGCACGCCGAAAGACATCATCGCCAAAATCAATTCCAATCTGGTTGCGATACTCGCGCTCCCCGATATCGCCCCCGGTTTCGCCGCACAGGGATTCGAGCCGCGCAGCAGCAGCCCGGAAGATTTGGGTAAATTCATGAAAGCAGATTCAGACCGCGTGAAAAAAGTCATCGCGTCCGCGGGCATCAGGGCGGAATAAGGCCCCGGCGCATACCGACAATACGAACCAGGGAGGAAACATGATCCATTCAGTGAGCGGACCCGAAGCGCTGCAACGCCGCCGCGTTGTCAAATCCCAGGGTACCGGCGTCGAGCATTGGGGCACCGGCTTTTTTGGCGAAATGCGCTGTAAGGAAATCAAGGAAGAGCCGCAGGCGCTGTTGACCGACATGGACTGCGATGAAATCACCAAGTCGCATTTTCATCAGGTCGATCAGTTCCATATCTTCGTCACCGGCTCCGGGAAAATGGGGCGCGACGAGGACGCCGCTCCGCTCAGGGTCCAATACCTCGATCACCACACGGGCTATGGGCCGATTTATGCGGGCCCTCACGGCCTGTCGTATTTCGCGCTGCGCAACCGGACAGACTCCGGCCCCACCTATCTGGACCAGCCGGGATTTCGCGAGCGTCTCAAGCCGACCAAGCGGCGCAACCGCTTCACCGATCCCATCGTCGTGAGCAGCGAGCCCATCCTGATGAAACGCGCCAGCGTCGCGCTGGAAACACTGCTAACCGACGAGAAAACCGCCGACGGCCTGGCGGCATACATCCTGCGCCTGGGGCCGGGAATGAGCACACAGGCACCCGATCCCCGGCCTACCGGTGGACATTATTACTTCGTGGTCAACGGCACCCTCGAAAGAGACGGTGCCAGCCTGCCGCCGTGGTCCATGCTGTTCGCCGACAACAGTGAATCGCCGCTTGAAATACGCGCCGGCGCCAAAGGCCTCGAAATGCTGATACTGCAGTTCCCGCGCAAAGATTTTTGACTGGCCGGTCCCGCGGCGCGTACGCTGAACCGGGCCGGTAGCCAGTTAACTATAAGTGTGTAAACGGAGGACGCGGAAGCATGCAGATTTCAAAAGCGCCGCAACCCAAGCGCGGCGGCATCATCATGCCCCCGCCGAACCCCGCGGTGGAACCGGTTCTTGAATTGCAATCTATGACACGGCAAGCCTGAAGTCGTTATTCAGCCCGGATTCCCGCGTCCTTTACGACCTTGTCCCACTTCTTGATTTCGGATTGGATATATTGCGCAAATTGCTCGGGCGTCGTAATGACGGTGTCCGCTCCCAGCGCCAGAAATCTCTGCCGGATTTCAGGGGTTTTCAATATTTTCACGATTTCGAAATTCAGTCGTTCCACAATCCCTTGCGGCGCACGCGCCGGCAACAGCGCGCCGTACCATATCGTGCTTTCATAGCCCGGCAATCCCGCCTCTGCAATCGTGGGCACTTCCGGCAGGCTTTGCGAGCGGGTTGCCGACGTAACGGCCAGCGACCGCAGCCTGCCGGATTTGACCTGTGGCATGGCGGATGCGATGGTGGAAAAAAATATCGCCACCTGGCCGCTGGCGACGTCCACCATGGCGGGCCCGCCGCCTTTGTACGGAATGTGGGTCATCTTGACGCCCGCCATGTAATTGAACAGTTCCGCCGTAAAGTGATTCGAGCTTCCCACGCCTCCGGACGCATATGTGAGCCTGCCACGCTCTGCCTTGGCCAATGCAATCAATTCGGCCACTGATGCGACCGGCAGGCCGGGTGTTACGACGAGGAGGTTCGGCATGGCAACGATCTGGGCCACTGGCGTAAAGTCTTTGCCGGTGTCGTAGGGCAAATCCTTATAAAGGCTGGGGTTTACCGCCAGGGTGCTGGTGGCGGCTACGAACAACGTATAGCCGTCCGCCGGCGATCTGGCTACCAGCCCGGCCGCCGCCGCCCCCGCCGCCGCGGGCCGGTTGTCCACGACGATGGGCTGTCCGAGAACTTCACTCAGCCGCAGGCCTACGATGCGCGCGATCACGTCGGTGCCGCCCCCTGCGCTGTAGCCTACGATCAACCGAATCGGCTTGTATGGATAGCCTTGCGCCAAGGCGCAAACCGCGCCGCTCAACCCAAACACCAGCGCCATTCCGTGCAACAACGGCGAGAATCCCGTCATAGTCAGTTGTGATCCGGTCGATCCAGGCCGCTGCCCCATTACGGATCGATCTTCAGATTGATCGCTTTCACGACGCGTCCCCAGCGCTCGGTTTCGCTTTTGATGAACGCGGTGAAGTCCTCGACCGAATTGCCCCCCGGCTCAACACCCTGCGCCGCAAATGTTTCGATTGTGTCGCGCTGCTTGAGGACAGCGGCGATCTCTTCGTTCAGCTTGACCACGATGGCGCGTGGCGTCTTGACCGGCGCGAACAAACCGTACCACGACCTGACTTCGTAACCGGGATAACCGGATTCCGCGACTGTCGGCAACTCGGGAACGACCGGCGATCGGCCCGGACTTGTGACTGCCAATGCTCTCAGCTTGCCGGACTTGATATGAGGCAGCGTCGGCGCCATCGACATGATGCCCAGCTGGATTTGGCCGGAAACCAGATCGATCAGCACGAGCCCGTTTCCCTTGTACGGAATATGCGCGATCTGCACGCCTGCATCGAGCTTGAACAGCTCCGTACCCAGATGATTGGGCCCGCCGTTTCCGGACGACCCATAATTCATTTCGCCGGGCCTGCGCTTCGCCAGCGCCACCAGTTCCGCGATGGATTTTACGGGCAGCGACACAGGAACGACCACAATATGCGGCTGGGAACCCAGCACCGTTATCGGCGCAAAGTCGCCCGGACTGTACGGGAGCTTGGTAATAAACGGCAGGACTGCAATATTCGTCGCCGAAGCCTGCAACAGCGTATAGCCGTCCGGCGCCGCCGTCGCAACAACTTGCGTCCCGGCGATTCCCGATCCACCTGTTCTGTTTTCAACAACCACGGATTTGCCGAGAGAATTGGTCAGGCGCTGCATCACGATGCGCGTGACAACATCCCCGCCACCGCCAGCCGCGAAAGGGACGACAACACGGATCACTCTGCTCGGATAATCCTGGGATAGCGCCGAAGCGGCATACAAGACGCCGCCGAGAATAATGCTGACTCGTTTCCCGGCTTCGAAGTTCATTGCTCCTCCTGTGGTCGTCGCGGATGCTCGCGCCGGGGTCTGACTACCTGGTTTGCGAGCTGCTGATTTACCGGGACGACCGGATTATTTTTGGATAGCGAATTATCCGCAACCCGTCTGGAGCTGCGAAGAATATTTACCGCCAGCGAAACTCACACGGTTTGCGCCTGGAGTCTACAAGCCAATTTCCAATCCGACAATATCGGATATTCGTGCCGCTCACGTCTTTTCGAAGGAAGAAGCGAAATCGCCATCATTTCATTGACGAAATACGGCATGGTATTTATCATGAAATGGAATTCTGTTCCGAATATTGGAACAACAATAATAAAACCGGCAAAGCCTCTGCATGCCGTCCGCAAATTCTTCTTTTGTCATCCAGAGAGATATCCATGACGGATACGACCATCGCGCGCATCGCTGATTTCGCGACCACCCTTCAATTTTCCGACATACCCGCGCACGTTGCGCATGACTGCAAGCGGCGCTTGATAGACAGCTTCGCCTGCGGCCTTGCCGCCTATCATGAGCTGCCTTGCGGCATTGCGCGCAGCGTCGCGCAGCGGGTTAAGGTGCCGGAAGGCGCGTATATCCTGGGTACCGCCGTCAGGACCTTGCCGGAACTCGCGGCCTTTGCGAACGGCGTGATGGTGCGTTACCTGGACGGCAACGACGCATTTCCCGGCGGCGGCGGGCATCCCAGCGACATGATCTCCGCCTTGCTTGCCGCGGCGAACATCAAAAAGAGCAGCGGTAAGGATGTCATGACCGCCATGACCCTCGCCTACGAAGTTTTTTTCAATTTCCGCCAGGCCGCGTGCATGCGCGACCACGGCATGGATCATGTCTTCTACACGGCGGTCGGCAGCGCGGTCGGCGCTGCGCGCCTGATGTCTCTCGACCGCGAACAAATGACGAACGCGATCTCCCTGGGGATTACGCCCAATATCGCGCTGCACGCCACCAGACGCGGCCATCTTTCGATGTGGAAAGCATCTGCAGCCGGCAACGCGGCGCGCAACGGCATGTTCGCCGCCGTCCTCGCCAGCCAGGGCATGACCGGCCCCGATCATGTGATCGAAGGCTCGCACGGATTGCGCGAGCTCGTGCCCGAATTCGACTATCCTCCGCTGCCTGGCCAGGGGCGGCCGTTCCGGCTGCCCGAAGCGCAGATGAAGTATTTCCTGTCGGAGTCCCATTCGCATGCGCCCATCACCGCGGCGCTGGAACTGCATCGCAAGGTGGCCGCCGAGGACATCAAGAACATCACGATTTACACCTACTGGTTTGCCTGGAGCGAAATCGGCAGCGAACGGGAAAAATGGCGGCCTACCACGCGGGAAACCGCCGATCACAGCCTGCCGTACATCGTGTCGGCGGTGCTGCTGGATGGGCGCTTCGGCGATGAAATATTTTCGGACGAGCGGTTGCAGGACGAAAGGATCCATCGGCTCTCCGACAAGATCGAGATCAAGGAGGATCCGGAACTGTCCCGGCAATTCCCGGACAAGTATCCATGCCGCATCGAGATAACCACCAAAAGCGGAAGCACGATAACCGAAAGCGTCGAGCATCCGCGCGGTCATCACAAGAATCCGATGACGGACGAGGAAGTCAGCGACAAATTCCGGATGCTAACCGGCCGCGTCTTGCCCAAAAAACAAGTCGAGCAGGCGCTTGCCTGGCTGTGGAAATTCGAAGAAGCGTCCGATCTCGATCCGTTCTTCGAAATGGTGAATATCGGCCGAAAATAACGGGAAGGGCGTGTCGGCCTGATACTTTCGTCGCGCCTTATTGCCGGGTCACGATACCCTGCTTACTCGATTTCGATCTTCTTCTCTCGCGCGACTTTGCGCCAGCGCGCGCTGTCAGCCCGCATGAATGCGCGCAGGGCGTCAGGCGGCGCATAGTCGACTTCGATGCCGATCGCCCGGCCACGCTCGATGAATTCCGCGGAGCGCACGATTTCTTCTATCGCCTGACGCAATACCTCGCGCGTGCGCTCGGGCAGTCCGCGCGGCGCATGTATGCTGACCCAGTTGCCGATCTCGAAGCCGGCCATGCCCTGCTCGATGAAAGTCGGCGTGTCGGGCAGTAATTGCACCCGCTTCGCGCTGCCGATTCCCAACACCTTGATTCGGCCGCCCGCCAGGTGCTGCGCGGCGGAAAACGACGCGGCCAGCGTAAGATCGACCTGCCCTCCCAGCACTGCCGTGATCGCCGGCCCGCCGCCCTGAAACGGCACCACCAGAAATTGCGTGCCGGTCGCAGATTCGAATGAGCCCAGAAACATATCCGCTATGCCATAGCTGCCGACGGTGATTTTCCCCGGCTGCTGCTTTGCCAGGGCGATGGCGCCCTGAATATCGTTGGCGGGAAACGCCGTCTTCGCCGCGACGACAAAATACGTGCGCCCGACAAATGCGAGCGGCTCCAGGTCTTTTTCGACATCGTACGGCAATGTCTTGTAGATATTCGGATTGATGGTCAGCGGCTCGGAAGTCGTGAATTCCAGCGTATAACCGTCGGGCGCGGACTTGGCGACGAACTGGGTGCCGACTATCGCGTTGGCGCCGCCGCGGTTCTCGACCACCACGCCCACGCCCAGCTTCTTCGACAATCGATCACCAAAAATTCGCGCCGCCACGTCGGTCGTGGCACCCGCCGGCCACGGCACCACCAGGCGAATCGCGCGTTCTGGAAATTCCGCCCACGTTTGCAGGGCAAACGTCGCCAGCAACATGGCCAGCATCGCATTCAGGTGACGTCGAAGTCCCGCGCGTCGTTGCATTTTCATTTTGAGGCGTTCCTTTGCATTCCAATTGATCAAGCTGCCGGTGCGGCGGCACGGCGGTCCATTGCGCAACGCTCAATCCAGCTTGATGCCCGCCTGCTGGATGATTTTGGTCCACCGCGCGATTTCGTCGCGCACGAAACGGCCGAACTCCACCGGCGTGTCGCCGACCGGCTTGGCGCCCTCGTTGACCATCCGCTCGCGGATTTCAGGCACGGCGAGCGCCTTGGCGACCTCCGATCTCAACTGGTCGACAATAGCGGGCGGCGTGCCCGCCGGAGCGAACAGGCCAAACCAGCCGATAACTTCGTAATCCCTGAAGCCGGATTCAATCACCGTCGGCACATTTGGCAGCATGGGCGAGCGCTCGCGCGTCGATACTGCGAGCGCCTTCAGGCGGCCGCTGCGGATAGTCGGCATCACCGTCTCTATGGTCGAAAACATCAACGCCGCTTCGCCGCCGATCACGGCGATGACCGCGGGGGGCGAGCCTTTGTACGGCAGCTGCACCAGGTCCGTCTTCGTGACCTCGCCAAACAGCGCGCCCGCGAGGTGAATCGCGCTGCCCTGGCCTGCGGTGGAATAGCGCAGTTCCCCCGGCTTGCTTTTCGCGAGCTTGACGAGCTCCTGCACGTTTTTGACCGGCAGCGACGGATGGACGACGATCACGTGCGGCACGCTCACGACCATGGTGACCGGCGCCAGATCCTTGATCGAGTCGTAGCGCAGCTTGGGATAGAGCGCCGGATTGACGGAGAATGAAGAAGAAGTCATCAGGAACGTGTAGCCGTCTGCCGGCGATTTGGCGACGTATTCCGTGCCTATGGTAGAGCCAGCGCCCGGCCGGTTATCGACGATGAACTGCTGCCCCTGCGTCTCCGACAAACGTTGCGAAAGCAGGCGCGCGAAAAAATCGGTGCCGCCGCCCGGCGCGAAAGGCGTCACGATGCGCACGGTCTTCTCGGGCCATTTCTGCGCGCCCGCCTCGTTTATTCCAATGAGACCGGGCAACGCCACCGCAATTGCCGCCAGCATACGGGCGCGGACGAAAGGCCCCCGCGCGCAATTTACATTTTTCACTTTGACTCCCATCTTGTTTAAGACGATCGCCCCGATTGACGCGAGTGGTGCGACCCTTCACTTCCGTTAGCGAATTCCGTGCCCGTCCCGGTTCGCGGCGCCACGCCGCCCCCGCCCTGCTTCATGCACCGGGATCAAGCCCGCCGGTTACTTTCCGCGCCATACCGGAGCATGCGCGGCAGCCAGTGCGCTACGCTGGCCGCGCTTCCATGGCGGCGCCGCGATGCGCGAACGCCGCGTCGTGGCGCTTTTCCTGCTCGTAATAATTTTCGCGAAAGCGCTGATAGGTGTCGGCGTGCGCAGCGATGCCCGCGGGCGTGAGTTCGCCGGCCGGCGCGGACAGGTGATCGAAATAGCCGAAATTGTCGACGCCGCGCACCAGCAGCGCCGACAAGCGCGTTGCGCACGTCGGGCGCACGTGCGTGGGAATATAGCTGATGCCCAGACCAACGCGCCGGTGCGAGGCGCGGTTGGGCGCCGACCGGTGCAGGCACATGGTGTGATGCAATGACAGCTCGCCGGCCTTCAGCTCCATGGCCACTGCCCCGCTGTCGTCCACCGGCTCGACTATCACCTGGCCGGCGCCATTGATGCTGTTTGGCAGTCGCGCCGCGGAGTGATGGTACTGCCTGGTTGCGCCATGCGCAGACACCACGTCCATGCACCCGGCCTCGCGGCTCGCATCGGACAGCGCGACCCACGCGGTAACGTGCTCAAGCGGGTCGAGGCCGAAATAAGTCGCGTCCTGATGCCACGCGGTGAAAGCCGGCGTGCCCGGGTCCTTGATGAAATAGGTGGCCCAGAACACCAGGATGTTCGGCCCCAGCACGTCCTCGACGATGTCCAGAACGCGCGGATGGCGGACCAGCGCGTCGACGGCCGGAGAATAAACGTACGCGCCGCAGCGCCACTTCATTTCATTTTGCGGCAAGGGCGCGCCGAGACGGGACTCGATTCTTTGCAGGTCCGCCAAAGCGGAGGCCGCCTCGGCCGGCGTCAGCGCCGGCAGCGGAAACAGAAAGCCGTCGCGCCGATAATTTTCAACCTGTGTTTTGCTCAGAACCTTCATGGTTTCCCCCTGCGCAGCCAACCCGTGGCCAAAGAGTTACGATACCGCTTTTACAACGAAGAATCCATACGGATTGACGGAAAGAAAATTCACCATGCAAAAACTCGCAAACAAGGCTGCGATCATCACCGGGGCATCCAATCCCAAAGGCATCGGCAGCGCGATCGCGCGCCGTCTTGCGGGCGCAGGGGCAAATCTGCTGCTCGTGGCGGAAGGGCCGGAAGATCAGTTGCAGGCGGTCGCGGCCGAATGCCGCACCCTGGGCGGCGGCGCGTGCCGCGTCGAAGCGGCGCTCTATGATCTCGAACAATCCAGCGCCGCGGAAGCGATGGTCGAGGCGGCGCTGAAGCATTTCGGGCGCGTCGACATTCTGGTCAACAACGCGGCTGTGCGGGCGCGCAAACGCTTCGATGAATTCACGCGCAAAGATTTTCGGCAGACCGTTGCCGTCAACCTGGAAACCCCGTTTTTCGCGTCGCAGGCGGTGGTTCCCGCAATGCGCCGGCAGGGCGGCGGCCGCATCATCCACATCGCGAGCCAGATGGGCCTGGTGGCGGCGGACCAACGCACGCTCTACGGCATGACGAAAGCTGCGTTGATTCATCTTGCGCGCGCGATGGCATACGAACTCGCCGCCGATGGCATCCTCGTAAACGCCATCAGTCCCGGCCCCATCGACACCGGCACGACCAATCCCGAGACCGCGCGCAAATTGCTGGGCTATCTGCGCAGCGGCCGGCGCGGTACGCCCGAAGAAATTGCCGATGTCGCGTTGTTTCTGGCCACGGCGGCGCCGGAGTTCCTGATCGGCCAGAACATCGTGGTCGACGGCGGCTATACCTTGCACTGAAAAATGCGCTGGCCGGCGCGTGTCAATGCGACGTATACCCGCCGTCAACGCAGATGTCCTCGCCATGTAGATAAGTAGCGGAGGTCGTCGCCAGAAACAGCGCAACATCGGCAATCTCGTCCGGCTCGCCGAAGCGGCCTATCGGGACGTACGAGTCGAGCCGCTGTTTTGCCTGCGCCGGATCCGCATTGAGTCGCTTAAGTATCGGCTGCGTCAGGGTCGGACCCGGGCTGATCGAATTCACGCTGATTCCATATCGCCCAAGTTCGTATGCCATGGACTTGGTGAGATGCACGATCGCCGCCTTCGTAAGGCCGTAAAGCGCCCGTTTCGCGAACGCCACTTTCGCGAGCTGGCTGGCGATATGTATGATCCTGCCGCCGCCCTGCCGGCGCATGAGCGGCACGACCGCCTGGCTCGCAAAAAACGGCGCCCCGATGTTCACGGCCACGGCCTTGCTGAACATGTCATGGGTGTAGTCGCCAAAATCGAAGTCGGTGCGGAACACCGCATTGTTCACGAGGATATCCACGCGGCCGAACAGGCGCTCCGCCTCAACTATCATCGCCTCAGCCGCGCCGGCCGCCGATAAATCGAAAATCCTGTACTCGATCCGGCCTGCCGCAGAGGACTCGCGGCATTCGCGCTGCGCTTCCTGCAATTGCGATTCAGTCCCTTCGGCGACGAGGAGCACGGATGCGCCGTTCTCCGCGAAACGTTTAGCGATCGCGCGGCCGATGCCTTTTTCGCTCGACGCGCCGGTGACGACCGCGCATTTTCCGGTCAGAGATGCCATGCGTTTCTTTCAAGTGAGAGATTCAATTCAGGACTCCAGGGTTTTGCGCAGCGTTGCCGGAATGGGGCAGGATTTCCCGGTGGTTCTGTCCACCCACACCATGATGGCCTGGCCTTCCGCGTATTTGCTGCCCGCTACGCCCACGATCTCGTAAAAGGTGGGGAAGCTCGAGCGGCCGGGCGGCCCTGCGAACACGCTGATCTCCAGCGTTTCCGGGTACGGGATCGGCAGCAAAAAGCTGCAGCCGGTCTGCGCGATCACCGGCCCCTGCCCTGCGGCGTTTTGCGCGTTCTGGCTTTCGAGCCAGGCGATGCGGGCCTGCTCGAAGTACGTAAAATATTTTGCATTGTTGACGTGCCCGTTGGCATCCAGGTCCGCCCACCTCACGGGGACCTTCGCGCTCGCTAAAAATTTTCGTTGCTCACTCATGGCCCTTCGTCCCCGTATTTATTGTGTCAAAAATGCAGCGTGCCCGCGTATCCATGCCAGGTAGTCGTCAAAAGCCCGTCGTTGATCGAAAGCGGCCTGAAAGCCGGTGTCCGCGGCCAGGCGGTCAATGCGCATAGTCGCGCGATCGACGCTGCCGAGAAATTCAACGTTGGCCCTTTCGCCATCGGCAATCGTCCTGAACTGCAGGCGCGGAAATTCGGCGCGCAGGCATTCGCACCATGCGGCGCTCACCCCGCTCCATGCAAGTCCGGACGACAGATTGTAGAGACCATGCGGCACGACAGGCGCCTGCAGGATGCCGACAATGCCGGCCGCCACGTCGCGGCTGTATATCCAGTCCCGCCGCGGTTCGTTGTGCGCGATCAGCACTTCTTCTCCGCGCATTGCCCTGCGCAGAATCTGCAAGGGCAGCGACAGCGTGTCGCGCACGCCGGTGTCGAATTCCCACGGCCCGAATACGCTGCCCAGGCGCACGCAGACCACTTTTAATCCGGTGTTGCCGCTCAAGCGCGCGCAGATGCGCTCGCCGGCGAATTTCGTTATCGCATACAAAGTGTCGGGGACGGGCGCCGACCGCTCCTCCGCCAGCGGGTCGCGGCCAAGCAGGGACTCGCCGTACACCGATCCCGAACTGACATAGACAAATTTCTCCACGCCGGATTCGACCGCTGCACGCAACACATTGGCGGTGCCCTTGATGTTGACGTCGATGATGCGGTCGAATTCGCGCAACTCGCGGTCCGCTCCTGCCGTGATCGTCGCGGCGTGCACCAAGCGATGCGGCCGGTGCTGGCTGAATGCCGCATCGACTGCCCCGCGATCAGACACATCGGCCCTGACTACATGCAGTTTCCCCGGCAAACGGCCGAGCTCAGCAATTGCAAGGGATGGCGGGTCCTGATTGCCGAGAACGATGACCTCTTCGCCGGCGCGCAGCAGCGCTTCGGCAATATTGAGGCCGA
>JAIOOZ010000222.1 GCA_021414185.1 Betaproteobacteria bacterium | reverse complement strand
GCAGGTTGCCGAAGCCGCCACGCGCGCCAAGACGCAGTTTTTCGCGGCCGCCAACCACGATTTGCGCCAGCCGCTGCACGCGATGGGGTTGTTCGCTTCAGCACTGGCGGCGAAACCACGCGACCCGGAAGTGGACAAACTCGTCGACAGCATCAACGCATCGGTGCATGCGCTCGAAGCGCTGTTCAACGAACTGCTGGATATTTCAAAAATCGACGCGGGTGCGGTCAAGCCGGAGCTGCGGAATTTTTCGGTCCAGACGGTGCTCGCGCGCGTCGGCGAGGAATTTCGCGTCGAGGCTGCCGAAAAAGGGCTGCGCTTTACGATCGAAACACGGGACTGCATCCTGCATAGCGATACGATATTGCTCGAACGCATACTGCGCAACCTCGTCGCCAACGCGATTCGCTATACCGCGGCCGGCTCCGTCAGCATCGGCGTCGAGCCCGCAAATGGCGTCGCGCGCATCGCCGTGCGCGATACCGGCATCGGAATCGCGCCCGAACATCAGGAGCGCATATTCGAGGAATTTTTTCAGCTCGGCAATCCGGCGCGCACCAGCCGCAAAGGGCTCGGGCTGGGACTGTCGATCGTCAAGCGCCTGTGCGATCTGCTCGGACTTCCGCTGAGCGTCACAACCCAGGTCGGCGCGGGCTCGATCTTTACCATCGAAGTGCCGCTTGCGACTGTCGCCGCCAGCACCGTGCCCGCCGCCGCACCGGTCTTCTCTCCAGCGGTCGACCTGGCCGGCAGGCTCATCGTAGTGATCGACGATGAAACCGCAATCGTCGAGGGCATGCAGGCGCTGCTGGGCGGGCTCGGCGCGAGCGTCATCGGCTCGACGACCGGCAACGAAGTCGTCGGTGCGGTGCATGCCGCAGGCAGGCTGCCGGATCTGATCATCGTCGACTACCGGCTCGGCGACGGCCTGGACGGGATAGAAGTTGTACAGCGCATCCGGCAAGAGCTGGATCCCGAAATCCCGGCCATACTTGTCAGCGGCACCATGTCGCCCACCCTCAAGGAAACCGCAGACCGCGCGCGCCTGCAGCTCCTGCTCAAGCCGGTAATGCCGGACCGCTTGTGCGCGCTGATCCGCCAGGTATTGGAAAGTCCCGCGAGCTGATACTGCGCGCGGCCGCAACGCACATAAAAAAAGGGGCGCCGCGGCGCCCCTTGTCTTATCTCATCAGGCGATCAGGCCAGCATGTCGGCCCAGATATTCTTCGACCACGACATGGCGTACGCGCCTTCCAGTTCATTCGCCTTGTCCGACAACCCGCCTGCGCCCTTGACCGGCAGCATCGTCTTGTCGGTCGCATCGTAGGTATGCACCGACGCGACGTGCACCACGTTCTTGTCATCGATAAAGCTGTAGCAGGTGTTGATCATCACCGGCTGCGCATTGACCGGCTCGTTCTTGATCAGCGCGATGACGGCCGCCGCGCACACCTTGGCATGCTGGTTCGCCATGTGCCCGGACTTCGGCATCAACTGCGCCGACAGCGTGGCGTCGCCCAGCACGTGCACGCCCGGCACCTTGACCGATTCCATCGTCAGCCAGTTCACGCCGCACCAGCGGTTGTTCGCGGTGATTAGTCCGGTCGACTGCGCGATATTGCCCGCGCGGTGCGGCGGCACCACGTTCAGCACGTCGGCCTTGACGTTGCCGAACTGCAGCTTGGCGGTCAGCGTCCCGGCGTCGACGTCTTCGAGTTCGCTGTTCGGGCGATACTCGACGACGCCCTTGTACGGCCCGTTCCACGCCGCCATGAACAGGCCTTTTTTCGACACCACGTCTTCGTTGGCATCGAGTATCAGCACTTTCGATTTCGGTTTGGCGGTCTTGAAGTAATGCGCAACCTGGCACGCACGCTCGTATGGCCCTGGCGGGCAGCGGTACGGCGCTTTCGGAATATGGAGCGCGTAAACGCCGCCATCGGGCATCGCTTCGAGCTGTTTACGCAACGCAACGGTCTGCGCACCCGCCTTCCACGCATGCAATACGCGGCCCTGCGCCTCCGCGCTCTTGAGTCCCGGCAAAGCGTCGTACTGGAAGTCGATGCCCGGTGCCACGATCAGGCGGTCGTAACCCAGCGTCGCCCCCGAGGCGAGACGCACTTCACGCTTGACCGGGTCCACCGAAACTGCTTCATCGCGCACCCTGTTGACGCCGTATTTCTCGAGCCCGCCATAGCCGATCGTGATATCAGCGAGGGTCTTGCTGCCGCCCAGCACGAGATTGGATAGCGGACAGGAAATGAACTGGCCTTCGCGCTCAATCAGGGTGACTTCAATATTGGGCGACCACATGCGTATATATTTCGCCGCCGTCGCGCCCGAGTAGCCGGCGCCGATTACCACGACGCGGCCGACTGACGGCCCGCTGCCGGCGCCAGCGCACCCGGCAACTGCCGCCACACCCGCGCCTGCCGACATCCATTTGACGAATTCGCGTCGATTGAGTGACATGGCTGCCTCCTTACTTCTTCTGCGCCGCGAAATACACGGCGAGTTGCTCGATCTGGGCATCGCTGAAACCCTTGGCGAGCTGGTGCATGATGGTGGCGGAACGTTTGCCGGCCTTGAAGTCCTGCATCTGCTGTACGAAATAGCCCTTGTCGGTGCCGGCCAGTCCCGGCACTGAGCCGGCGCTGCGGCCATCGGTGCCATGGCAATTCGCGCAGGTTGCGGCCATGCCGCGCACCGCCGTCGTTTCCTGCGCATGCGCGACGACCAGCCAAGCCGGCGCGACCGCCAGCATCGCGGACGCTAGCCCCAAGCGGATAATCAATTTCATGTAGTTTCTCCTCACACTGTCGACGCTATCGAGACGGATTATAACCATCGTCGACGCGGCCGCTTCAATCGAATCGTTATATTGTTATCCTCTGCGTTTGCCCGCACATCGCGGGCAAACGCATGCAAAGCATCAGGCGACGCTTGCGACTTCCTCGTCGAAGCCCAGCTGAACTTTGTCGTTGGCATCGACATCGACCGTGACCTTGCCGCCGTTCGCGAGACGGCCGAACAGCAACTCGTCGGCCAGCGCAGTACGTATCGTGTCCTGTATCAGGCGCGCCATCGGGCGCGCGCCCATCTGCGGATCGAAGCCCTTCTTCGCGAGATGGGCCTTGAGTGCCGCCGTGAACGTGGCTTCGACTTTCTTCTCCTGCAATTGCTCTTCAAGCTGCATGAGGAATTTGTCGACCACGCGCATGATGATGTCGCGATCGAGCGCCGAGAAGGAAATAATCGCGTCGAGCCGGTTACGGAACTCAGGCGTGAACATGCGCTTGATTTCAGCCATCTCGTCGCCGGCCTGGGTCGAGACCGTGAACCCCATCGACGTTTTCGACAGTTCGGCGGCGCCGGCATTGGTCGTCATGATGATCATCACGTGGCGGAAATCCGCCTTGCGGCCGTTGTTGTCGGTCAGCGTGCCGTGATCCATCACCTGCAACAGGATGTTGTAAACGTCCGGATGCGCTTTTTCGATTTCGTCGAGCAGCAGGACCGCGTACGGTTGTTTGCTGACCGCTTCGGTCAGCAATCCGCCCTGGTCGAACCCGACATAGCCGGGCGGCGCACCGATCAGCCGCGACACCGCGTGGCGCTCCATGTATTCCGACATGTCGAAGCGAATCAGATCCACGCCCATAATGTATGCGAGCTGGCGCGCGACTTCGGTTTTGCCGACACCGGTCGGGCCCGAGAACAGGAACGAGCCAGTCGGTTTCTGCGGATTGCCAAGGCCGCTGCGCGACATCTTGATCGCCGCCGACAGCGCGTCGATCGCTTTGTCCTGGCCGAACACCACTGCCTTCAGATTGCGGTCGAGGTTTTTCAGTTGCGAGCGGTCGTCGGAGTTGACGCTTTGAGCGGGCACGCGCGCGATCTTGGCGACGATCTCCTCGATCTCGTGCTTGGTGATGACCTTCTTCTGTTTCGATTTCGGCAGGATGCGCTGCGCCGCGCCCGCCTCGTCGATGACATCGATGGCCTTGTCGGGCAAGTGGCGGTCGTTGATGTAACGCGCCGCGAGTTCAGCGGCAGAAGTCAGCGCCGACGCTGCGTACTTGATGCCGTGATGTTCTTCGAAACGAGTCTTGAGCCCGCGCAGGATGGACACGGTCTCCGAGATGGTGGGTTCGACCACGTCGACTTTCTGGAAGCGCCGCGACAACGCATGGTCTTTCTCGAATATGCCGCGATATTCCTGGTAAGTCGTCGCGCCTATGCACTTCAACTGCCCGGTCGACAGCGCGGGCTTCAACAGGTTGGAGGCGTCGAGCGTGCCGCCCGATGCCGCGCCGGCGCCGATCAGCGTATGAATTTCGTCGATAAATAGAATGGCATGCGGGTTGTCGAAGAGCTGCTTCAACACCGCTTTAAGCCGTTGCTCGAAATCGCCGCGGTATTTGGTACCCGCCAGCAGCGCGCCCATGTCGAGCGCGTAAACCGTGCACTTGGCGAGGATCTCCGGCACGTCGCCTTCGACGATGCGCCGCGCCAGGCCCTCGGCGATGGCCGTCTTGCCGACGCCCGCTTCGCCCACCAGCAGCGGGTTGTTCTTGCGGCGGCGGCACAACGTCTGCACGACGCGCTCCAGTTCGCGGTCGCGCCCGATCAGCGGATCGATTTTGCCGGCCAGCGCCAGCGAATTCAGGTTGAGCGTGTAGCTCTCGAGCGCGCCGCCCGTGGCCTGCTCCTGCTCGGACTCGGCTTCCCCTTCGCTCTTGCCGGGCGCGGCCTGCGGCACTTTGCTGATGCCGTGCGAAATGAAGTTGACGACATCGAGGCGGGTAACGCCTTTTTGATGCAGGAAATAGACCGCGTGCGAATCCTTCTCGCCGAATATGGCAACCAGCACGTTGGCGCCGGTGACTTCCTTCTTGCCCGACGACTGCACGTGCAGGATCGCGCGCTGGATCACACGCTGAAAACCCAGCGTGGGCTGCGTGTCGGTGTCTTCGGTCGTCAGTATCGGCGTGTGTTCGGTAACAAATTCGGACAGCAGCTTGCGCAGATCGTCGATTTCGGCGGCGCACGCCTTGAGCACCTCGGAGGCCGACGGGTTATCCAGCAGCGCCAGCAGCAGGTGCTCGACGGTGATGAATTCGTGCCTCTTCTGGCGCGCTTCCATGAACGCCATGTGCAGGCTGACTTCGAGCTCCTGGGCGATCATCAGTTTTCCTCCATCACGCAGCACAGTGGATGTTGGTGCTGACGGGCATAGGCGCTCACCTGCTCGACCTTGGTCGCCGCCACGTCGCGCGGATAAACGCCGCATACACCGGTACCATCGCGATGAACCTTTAGCATGATTTGAGTTGCCTTTTCGCGGCTGAGGGAGAAAAATTTCTGCAATACCATGACGACAAAATCCATCGGGGTGTAATCGTCATTTAACAGCAAAACCTTGAACATTGGAGGCGACTTGACCTTGGCCTTTTTAGCCTCAAGAACCGAGTCTTCCCGATGCCGTATCGCCATTCTAGATACCACCGTCCATGCGCCTGCAATCAACTGTTATTTTGACCATAATCCCAGAATTTTCAAGTGCTAAAACGGCCCTTCCCGAACAAATACTTGACTTCCCCTGGCAAATAGCCTAGAAAGCCGAAAGGTGTTTGGCTTCAAGCTCGATCGCAGTACCGGTCCGGTCGTTTTGCCGTGTGCGTCCTTGAAACTCAAACAGTCTCCGGAAGCCTTTTCCGGTAATTTTTTAAGTGATAAGGAACAGCAATATGGCAACAGGCACCGTGAAATGGTTCAACGACGCGAAGGGCTACGGCTTCATAACGCCGGATGACGGCAGTGAAGATTTGTTTGCGCACTTCTCGGCGATCCAGATGGGCGGTTTCAAGACTCTGAAGGAAGGCCAGAAGGTTTCGTTTGAAGTGACCCAAGGTCCGAAAGGCAAGCAAGCATCCAATATACAGGCTGTCTAATTATTAAGACAGCGAATCCCAGAATACCTAAATGAGAGTCCATCCGGCGTTCGCCGGATGGACTTTTTTTTGGCTGCAATGAGCGGGCCCGGCGCCGGCGGTCATTTGTATGCACCCCGATAAATGAGATAATTACGCCACCAGGCGCCATGCGCAGCGTGGCATGACGCGGTCGCTACCCACCCGCGGGAATAATCCTCTTAGTGACACCCTTTACCGATCGGCTTACGCAGGCCGGTCACCTGACTGACTACACTCGAACGGAGACTGAGAATCATGGCTGAAAAACTGGACCTGCTAAAAATCGCACAGGAAGAACAGAACGGCGATCTGTTCAAGCTGCTGGACAGCATATACAAACGCTCCAAGGCCCAGCCGCGCGGCATTTCCGACGCCATTATCTGGGAAGGCGGCAACCCGCATGGCAATGTGAAGCCGGTCGCACACGCGTTTACCGACATGTTCGCGCTGAACGGCACGCTGATGGCGCTCGACGTGCTCGGCCTGCCGTTCCTCGGCGTCCCGATGATGGCGCAGTTCCGCCACGACACCAAATTGAAATCGCTCGACTGGTTCGGCAAACTCGATTACACGTCGCTCAAATGGTCCACGGCCGGCGACTTCATGGTCAACGACAACGGCAAGAAGGTCGTGGTGTTCGGCAAGTCCGCCAACGCGCCGCTGCGCACAGCGGCCGGCGTCTATTGCAACGTGCGCCCCTACGGCACGATCACCAGCATTCGTTTCATGCCGGGCCTGCCCTATTCGCAGGACAACAAGAAATTCGTCGTTGAGAAGGCCACCGGCAACATCCATTCAGAAATGAACACCCCGGGCGTGCGCATGGCCTACGCCGCGCGCCTGTTCCTGAAAATGGTGCACGAAACCGGCCAGATCGGCCGCGTCGCCACCAAGCCGACCCAGGCCAAGGAAGACGCTGTCAACGCCGGAATTTTCCGCTGGCTGCTGCAAGGCACGAAGTTCAAGT
>JAIOOZ010000132.1 GCA_021414185.1 Betaproteobacteria bacterium | reverse complement strand
GACCGGGCACTCGGCGACGCACAGCGTGCAGTCGATGCATTCATCGGGATCGATGACGAGGAAATTCGGGCCTTCGCGAAAGCAATCCACCGGGCACACATCCACGCAGTCGGTGTATTTGCACTTGATGCAGGTTTCGGTAACGACGTAAGTCATGGTAATCCTTGGCTAATCCAGCCAGCTCTTGCGCGAGGGGTCGACGCGCACGATCTCGCCCGCGACCAGTTGTTGAAGGCCGCCATTTTAGCAGAATCTGCAGCCGCGCCCTCCCTGCCCGGAGGCGCGCTTCACAAACATGCGGTTTTTGGTTAGCATACGCGCCATCTACCCCTCTCCGCCGCGTGTGTATTCCGGCGGCATTCCCCGCACCCCGGCAGCAGGAGCCAACAGCATGAGCGAACATATCCATCACGTGACCGACGACACTTTCGAGCCGGAAGTGCTGCAAGCCGACAAGCCCGTGCTGGTCGATTACTGGGCCGAATGGTGCGGCCCCTGCAAAATGATCGCGCCGCTGCTCGACGACATCGCCAAGGACTACGCAGGCAAGTTGAAAGTCGCCAAACTGAACATCGACGAGAACCAGGCCACCCCTCCCAAATACGGCATCCGCGGCATCCCGACCCTGATGCTGTTCAAGAACGGCACTCTCGCGGCGACCAAGGTCGGCGCCCTCTCAAAATCCCAACTCATGGCGTTTATTGACAGCAATATCTGAACTGGTTAATCTAGGTTCAAATTATCCGGCAGCCTGACCCACTCGGGGGCATGCCGGACGAGCGCAAACTGCGCTCCGCCCGCCCAACTTTCCCGCAGTCCCCGTAGCCGAGCCCCGCCCTCACTGTATCTATACCCTATGCATCTATCCGACCTGAAAAACCTCCACGTCACTGAACTCGTGGAGATGGCGATCACCAACGAGATCGAGGGCGCCAACCGCCTGCGCAAACAGGAGCTGATATTCGCGCTCCTGAAAAACCGCGCCAAGAAAGGCGAGGCGATATTTGGCGAGGGCACGCTGGAGGTGCTGCCTGACGGTTTCGGTTTCCTGCGCTCGCCCGACACCTCTTACCTCGCGGGCACCGACGACATTTACGTCAGCCCTTCGCAGATCCGGCGCTTCAACCTGCACACCGGCGATTCGATCAACGGCGAAATCCGCACGCCGAAAGACGGCGAACGCTATTTCGCGCTGGTCAAGGTCGACAAGGTCAACGACGAGTCGCCCGAGAATTCGAAACACAAGATCCTGTTCGAGAACCTGACGCCGCTGTTCCCGAACGAGCGCTTCATCATGGAGCGCGACATCAAGTCGGAAGAAAACCTCACCGGCCGCATCATCGACATCATTGCGCCCATCGGCAAAGGCCAGCGCGGCTTGCTGGTTTCCAGCCCGAAAAGCGGCAAGACGGTGATGATGCAGCACATCGCGCACTCGATCGCCGCCAACAATCCCGAGGTCTACCTCATCGTGCTTCTGATCGACGAGCGGCCGGAGGAAGTCACCGAAATGCAGCGCTCGGTCAAAGGCGAAGTCGTCGCCTCGACCTTCGACGAACCGGCCACGCGCCACGTACAGGTCGCCGAAATGGTGATTGAGAAGGCAAAACGCCTGATCGAGCACAAGAAGGATGTCGTAATTTTGCTCGATTCGATTACGCGTCTCGCGCGCGCCTATAACACCGTGGTGCCGGCGTCAGGCAAGGTGCTTACCGGCGGTGTCGATGCCAACGCGCTGCAGCGCCCGAAGCGCTTTTTCGGCGCCGCGCGCAACATCGAGGAAGGCGGCTCGCTCACCATCATTGCCACCGCGCTGATCGACACGGGCTCGCGCATGGACGACGTGATCTACGAAGAATTCAAGGGCACCGGCAACATGGAAATCCATCTCGACCGCCGCATGGCCGAGAAGCGGATTTACCCGGCGATCAATGTGAACCGCTCCGGCACGCGCCGCGAAGAACTGCTGTTGAAGCCCGACATCCTGCAGAAAATCTGGGTGCTGCGAAAACTGCTCTACCCGATGGACGAACTCGAAGCGACCGAATTCCTGGTCGACAAGCTGCGTTCCACCAAGAACAACGCGGATTTTTTCGACTCAATGCGCAGGGGTTAGTAGTAATTTCAAGTCCACACTTCGATATGCCTCTCTGGAACGAAAAAATCACGGCCCTGTTCCCGCAAGCGGGCCTGCGGCTAACGAGTCACAGGGCTACTTCTTCGACGCAATGCTCAGTGGTTAGCTTTACCTCTTAGCCGTACGGTTGGAACGCCGCCTTTAATCCGCTAATATTCGCAGCCATGCGAGGCTTCCTGAAAACCCTGCCGCTGCTCCTGCTGCTTGCTTTGCTTGGCAGTTGCTCCACCACGCCCGAAGCCACGCCCGAGAAGGACGCTGACGCCAAACGATTTGAACCGGCGCTGCGCGGCGCGACTATTTACCTTTACCGCGGCGACCTGCGCGGCGGCGTTGCCACCATCTGGATCGACGACCGGCTGGTGGGGCTGACGTCGCCCCGCTCCTACTTCCGCGTGCCAGTACGGCCCGGGCGCCACCGCATCAGCGCCGCCGGCAACGACATGGGGCGCATCGACGTCGACACCAGGGAAGAAGGCGTTTACTTCGTCGAAATGCAGGTGTTCGGCGAGTCGGAGAGTGACCACACCACGATTTTCCGCAGCGTGCCGCCGGAAACCGCCAAGCGGGTCATCGCGCAATGCTGCACACTGATCGAGAACTGGCGGCCCGGCCAGTCGCGGACCGGCATCCCCGGTTTATAACGCGGCTTGCCACACCCCGCCATTTAGCGGATAATCCGCGCCTTTCGCGCCTAACACGCGGCACAAGGAGCATTCCGATGAAAGAAAAAATTCATCCTGAATACAAAGAGATAAACGTTATCTGCAGCTGCGGCAGTTCGTTCAAAACGCGCTCGACCATGGCCAAGGACCTGCATATCGAAGTCTGTGCGGAGTGCCATCCGTTCTACACGGGCAAGCAGAAGATCGTCGATACCGCGGGGCGCGTCGAGAAATTCAAGCAGAAATACGCGCGCAAGCCGACTTCCAAAGGCAAGTCAGCAACCACTGCGTAAGCGGTTTTCACGATTCGATAAAAAAGGCAGCCATGGCTGCCTTTTTTATTTCCCGGCGGATTTCACGTGCCGACGCCGAGCAGCGCCGCGACACCGAGCACTGCAAATAACAGCGCCGCGATCATGCGGACTAA
>JAIOOZ010000197.1 GCA_021414185.1 Betaproteobacteria bacterium | reverse complement strand
CCCTGGGTCGGCTTCAAAGCACCGCCGATCAGGCGCAGCAGCGTGGTCTTGCCGGACCCGCTGATGCCCATGATGGCGACGACCTTGCCGCGCGGAATGACCATGTCGATTCCGGTCAGGATAGTGCGTCGCCGGTCATAGGAATAACCGACGCCGCTAATTTCTATCAGGTTGTCTGCCGCCACGCTCACCGGGATGCCGCCGCAAAAACGATGAATTCTAAACAGTTAGCCCGATTCCCACAATCAGCGTTCAGGCGCCGCGCCGGCAGCGAAAAAGGCGGTGCCGGTCGTACGTGAATTGGCAGCCACGCGCGCATCGTTGCAGCGCGTTTCGCGGCACGCAGAGGCGCGCCAGGCGCGGCGAATTCTTCGGCCTGGTCGGCGTCAACGGCGCCGGCAAAACCACGCTGTTGAAGTGCCTGCTGGATTTCTGCGACATCAATGGCGGCAGCATCGAGATATTCGGCACGCCGCACCATCAACCCGCCGCGCGCAAGCGGCTTTCATTCCTGCCCGAGCGCTTCACACCCCCCTACTATCTGACCGGCGAGGACTTCATCCGTTACGTGCTCGACATGCAGGCCGCCCCGTACGACCGCGGCGCCACCGAGCAGATGCTGCGGCGGCTGGACCTCGACCGCGCAGTGCTCGCGCAGCCCGTGCGCGCCTACTCAAAAGGCATGACGCAAAAGCTGGGGCTCGCGGCCTGCGTGCTCGCGCGCAAGGACCTCTACATACTCGACGAGCCGTCGAGCGGACTTGACCCCAGGGCGCACGCGCTGCTCAAAGCGCAGTTGCTGGAACTCAAACGGGAGGCGCGCACGGTGTTGTTTACTTCGCATGCGCTCGCCGACGTCGCTGAACTATGCGACCGCGTGGCGGTCATCCACGCCGGAACCCTGCGCTACCTGGGCACGCCCGCAGCGCTGTGCGCGCAATACTCATGCAGCGACCTTGAGCAGGCTTTCCTGCGCTGCATCGACGGCGCGGCACAACCCGCGTGAGCCCGCAACCCGTCATGGCTATCAGGCGGTAAGACTATCTGGCAGAATACCCGGTCAGGTTAAGGGGGAGCTTTGGAAACGCCACAGGCCAAGCCGGATTTGCTTATCGTTGACGACGACCCGCTGATCAGCGACACGCTTAACTTTGTCTTGAGCCGCGATTTCAACGTTTACGTTGCCGAATCGCGCACCCAGGTCAAAAGTCTGCTGCGCCAGATCGACAATCCGCCGCAACTGGCGTTGATCGACCTCGGCCTGCCGCCCACGCCGCACCGTCCCGACGAAGGCTTCAAGCTGATCAACGAGCTGATCGCTTACTCGCCCAGCATCAAGATCCTGGTGCTGTCGGGGCAAAACGAAGAAACCAACGCACGGCACGCCCGCACCCTCGGCGCGATCGAGTTCATCGCCAAGCCATGCGAGCCGGAAAAGATCAAGGAGCTGCTGCAGAAAGCGCTGCAGATCCGCGATGCGGAGTTGACCGCGCAGGCCGGCGGCGGCGCCGGACTGATCGGCAAAAGCCTGCCCGTCGACAAGCTGCGTCAGCAAATCACCCAATACGCGAACGCGCCGTTCCCGGTGCTGATCGAAGGCGAGTCGGGCAGCGGCAAGGAACTCGTCGCGTCCGCATTGCACAACCAAAGCACGCGCGCGCCCAAGCCGTTTCTCGCTCTGAACTGCGCCGCCATCTCGCCGAACCTGGTCGAACCGACATTGTTTGGCTACAGCAAGGGCGCGTTCACCGGTGCCACCACGTCGCGCGCCGGCTACTTCGAGGACGCCAAGGACAGCACGCTGTTTCTCGACGAAATCGGCGAGCTGCCGCTGGAACTGCAGGCGAAGTTGCTGCGCGTGCTCGAGAACGGCGAGTATCAGCGCGTCGGCGAAACCCAGAGCCGGGTCAGCAATGCGCGCGTGATCGCCGCCACCAACCGCGACATGCGCCAGGAAATACGCAACGGCCGCTTCCGCGCCGACCTCTACCACCGGCTGTCGGTATTCACGATCGACATGCCGCCGCTGCGCGATTTGGGCGAAGACAAGCGCATGCTGCTGGATCATTTCAGGGATTTTTACGCGCGGCAGGCCGCCGTCAAGGCCTTCGAGCTCGACAGCAAGGCGGCGGAACTGTGGCTCGAATACAGTTTTCCCGGCAACGTGCGCGAACTGCGCAATATCGTCATCCGGCTGACCACCAAGCACGCGGGGCAAACGGTCAACGCCGAGCAGCTGCAGGTCGAACTCGACATGGAAAGCATGGAACTCGACCTGCCGGGCCTTCCGCTCGGCCAGGATTTCAAGTCGATACTCGAAGCCGCCAAGAAGCACCTGCAACTGCAGAAGAATTTCAATCTGGACCTGACGCTGCAGCAATGGGAAAAAGGCTACGTCGAAGCCGCTCTCCTGATCACCCAGGGCAACCTGTCGCAGGCAGCCAAGCTGCTGGGCATACATCGCACCACGCTCTACAGCCGCATGCAGAATTACGGCACGGCGGAAGAACCGCCGGGAAATGCGGAATAACCGTTGCGACGCCATACACGCCGCTTGCCGGTGACCGGATGCCAGGCCGAATGAAGCGGGCAGACTGATGTATTACACCCATTTCGGACTCGCGCAACCGCCGTTCCGCATCACGCCCAATACCGAGTTTTTTTACGGCGGCGGCAACCGCGGCCCGATACTCGAAGCGCTGATGTACGCCATCAGCCAGGGCGAAGGCATCATCAAGGTAACCGGCGAAGTCGGCAGCGGCAAGACCATGCTGTGCAGCATGATGCAGGCGCGGCTGCCCGCGAACATCGAAAGCGTTTACCTCGCCAACCCCAGCGTGTCGCCCGAGGAAATTCTGCATGCGATCGCGCTCGAGCTGCACCTGAAACCGCCGCGCGACGCCAGCCATCTCGAAGTGATGCAAATGCTGAACAACCACCTGATGGAACGGCACGCCGCCGGCAAGCAGGTGGTGATGTTCGTGGAAGAATCGCAAAGCATGCCGATTGCGACGCTCGAAGAGATCCGCCTGCTGTCGAACCTCGAAACCTCGCAAAGCAAGCTGCTGCAGATCGTGCTGTTCGGCCAGCCGGAGCTCGAGGAAAATCTGCGCCAGCCGCAAATCCGCCAGCTGCGCGAGCGCATCACCCACAGCTTCCGGTTAAGCCCGCTGAAACCCGATGAGATCCGCGACTACCTTAACTTTCGCCTGCGCGCAGCCGGTTATCGCGGGCCGGATCTGTTTTCGCCGCCGATCGTCGCCGCCATTGCCAAGTCATCCGACGGCTTGACGCGGCGTATCAACCTGATCGCGGACAAGGCGCTGCTCGCGGCGTTCTCCGAGAACACGCACACGATCAGAATCAAACATATCAAGGCGGCGGTCCGCGACAGCGAGTTCAGTTATTACGAACCACCCAGACCCAGGCTCAAGTTCGGGCTGGCGGTTTTGCTGTTCATGGTCGGCGCCGGGCTCGGCATCGCGCTGTATGCGTTGTTCACGGCATACCTGAACGACGCCGCGATGCCGCAGGCGCCGGTGGTCGCCGTGCCGCCCCCGCCGCCGCCGGCGCAGCCGGCGCCGCCCGCGGCCGAACCCGTGGCAGAAGCGGCAGCGCCAACTGCGCAATCCGCAACATCCCCCGCAAACGACGCCAAGCGGCCTGCCGAGACCGTCACTCCCAGCGCCCCGGCTGCGCCAGCCGCGCCACCACCCCCGGCCGCGCCCCCGGCGGTGGCTGCCAAAGTTGCCGAACCGAAACCACAGGTGGAGTTGTCGAAACCAGCACTCAAGCCAGAGATATCGGTAGCAGGCGCTAACTCACAAGTGCCGGTCAACACCGCAGATGAGATCGAATTGCGGATGGCGGCGACCAAGGAATGGTTAGCGCAGAAGGGTAAAAACCCCTACAGTATTCAGTTGCTTGGCACCGACAATCCCGCTCAGCTAAAGAATCACCTGAATGTCATTCGCAAATATGTTGAAATTAATGACATTTTTGTGTACCGTACGATTGCCAAACAAAAACCGTCGCTGACGGTGTTGTACGGTTCTTTCAAAGATCGGCGGTCCGCGCAGGAAGCGCTGGCCAAATTGCCGGCGTCATTGAAAACGTACAAACCCGTTTTGCGCACGCTGCAGGGCGTACGCGCCGAGATCGCTCAACACCAGTCTTCCTGATAAGAGCGGGTCACGGTCGCAAGGACGTGACGTTGCGGGTTTACTTACAGGGGATAGCACCATGGTGGCATTCTTGGCTTCCGGCAAGCGGATATACGATGGCGTCCTCGCTGACGGCCGCGCAGCCGCCGCACAGAGGGTCTGCTCCCCCGCACAAGTTGCGCTGGTCTGCGCGCTGACGGCGGCCTCACTCGCCGGCTGCTACAAACGCTCGGTGATGCCGCAATCCGAAGGACACGTCTCAACGCCGGCCGCGAAGCCGGCCCTTGCAGATGTGCCGCCGCCCGCGCGCGTCAGCGACTTCGTACCCCCACCCCGGCCGGCGATCAAGCCGCCGACCTATAGCGTGGTCGTCAACGAAGTGCCGGTAAAAGAGTTGCTCTTCGCGCTGTCGCGCGACACCAAGCAAAACATCGATATTCATCCCGGCCTGCAGGGCCTGGTCAGTTTGAACGCGATCAACGAAACCCTGCCGGCGATCCTCGATCGCGTAGCCAAGCAGGTCAATATGCGCTACAAGATCGAAGCCAACAGCATTATCGTCGGGCCGGATACCGCGTATATGAAGACGTACCGCGTCAACTACGTCAACATGACGCGCGAAACTACGTCGACGATCGGCGTCTCCGGTCAGATTTCCGGTGGCGCCGGCGGCGGCGCGAGCGGTGCGGGCGGCGGTGCGAGCGGCGGCTCCAGCAGCGGCGGAGTCAATTCATCAAGCACCATAGTCAAGACCGTCAGCAACAACAATTTCTGGGATTCGCTGCGCGACAACATCCGCGCCATCCTCGTCGCCACCCGCAGCCAGAGCCTGAGCGCGGAACAGCGCGCCGAGCGCGCCGAATCACAGCGGTCAGCGCGCGAGGAACGGCTGCAGCAGGCCGAGGCCGTCGCACGCGCAGGCCAGGCGGCGCCGCAGTTGTTCAACAGCGTGTTCGGCAACCAGGCCGCGCCGCTGCCCGTCGCGGGAGACGTGCGGGACGATATCGTGGTCAACCCGGTATCCGGCACCATCAGCGTACTCGGCACCGAAAAACAACACGCGCTCATCCAGCAACACATCGACAGCATCACCCAGATGTCGCAACGCCAGGTGCTCATCGAAGCGACGATCGCCGAAGTCACATTGTCCGACGCCTACCAGGGCGGCATCGACTGGAACCGGCTGGCGACCAGCGGTGGCCTCAACATTACCCAGATCCTGAACGCCGGTGTCGCCAATGCGTTCGCCGCCGGCGGCGTGACGATCGGCTACACCAATACAAATTCGAGCATAGGCAACATCAGCGCGTCGATCAAACTGCTCAATCAATTCGGCAACACGCGCGTGCTGTCGAGTCCCAAGCTGATGGCACTCAACAATCAGACCGCGCTCCTGAAGGTCGTCGACAACATCGTTTATTTCAACATCGAAGCGACCACCACGACTGCCGCCAACGTGGGCACCAATACGACTTTCAACACCACAGCGCAGACGGTGCCCGTCGGCATGGTCATGAGCATGACGCCGCAGATCAATGAGAACGGCCAGGTCACGATCACCATCCGTCCGACCATTACGCGCATTAATGGCTTCGCCAACGATCCGAATCCCAGCCTGTGCAGCGCGGCAATTGCCGCCTCCAATGCCGGCAAATGCCTGACCAACCCGGTGCCGCAGGTGCAGACACGTGAAATGGAATCTGTACTGCAACTGGTCA
>JAIOOZ010000196.1 GCA_021414185.1 Betaproteobacteria bacterium | reverse complement strand
CGTGGCGGGTCCCCATGCTTGCAACATTTCCGCAGCACTCAACCGGCCCAGCGCCATGCGCGCGAAGCCGCCGTTGCGCCCGCTGCAGCCCCAGGCCGCGACGTTGGCTTCGAGCACGATCGGCTGGATGCCATGCTCGCGCGCGAGGTGGTACGCGCATGACAGCCCGGTATAGCCGCCGCCGATGATGGCGACTTCGGTTTCGAGTTGAGACGGCGCCGGGCCATCGTCTGGGGGCAGTTCTCCGGCGGTGGCCGCCCAGTACGACCGCACATGCGGGAGTCCGGCGCCGGGCGTGGCGGCGAACAGCGGGTCGTACGCTGCAGCCATGAACTTTATTTGCCTTTGAACTGCGGTTTGCGCTTGGCTTTGAAGCTGGCCACGCCTTCTTTCGCATCTTCGCTTTGCCGCACGCGCGTGATCGCCAGCCGGCCGCGCGCGACGTGCTCGGACGGACCGCGCGGAAGAACGTCGCTGACGAATTCCTTGAGCAGCGCCAGGACCATGGGCGCGTTCCCGGCAAGACGGCGCGCGTAGCCCATGGCGGCTTCGAGCAATTGATGGCGCGGCACGACCTTGTTCACCAGGCCGACCTGGTACGCGCGTTCGGCATCGATAACTTCGCCCAGCAGCATGAGCTCCATCGCGACTTTGTGCGGAATGCGCGCGGCAAGGCCGGCGACCAGCGCCCCGGTAAAGCCGACCTTGGCCTCGGGAAAGGTGAATTTCGTGGTGTCGGCAGCGACACACAGGTCGGCCATCTGCACCATCACCACGGCACCGCCGACCGTCCATCCTGCTACCGCGGCGATCAGCGGTTTTTGCAGATGTACGCCGACGTTAGGCACACATGCCGGAAAATCCTCGGATGGCGCCTTGACGTCTACGCCCACCGAAAAATCGTCGCCGGCGCAGGTCAGGATGGCAACTCGCTCGTCGCTGGCATTAAAACGCTGCCAGGCGGCGCGCAGGCCGGTCGTCAAATCGTTGTTCATCGCGTTGCGCTTCTCGGGCCGGTTGAGGGTGATGATGGCGATGTCATCGACGACTTCATAAGTGACGGCAGTGGCGGTCATGAGGATGCTTTCGAGGTGGCGCCTTGCGGCGGTTGTAGTGTGGCGCGGGCATCGAGCGCGATCGCGCCCTGGCCCGTGGGTCTTACCAGTAACGGATTGATGTCGAGTTCGGCGAGGCGCGGCCCCAAAGTCGCCGCCAGCCAGCTCGCACGCACGATGACGTCCACCAGTTTATCAATGTCGGCGCGCGGCTGCCCGCGGCTGCCGGCGAGCATGGGCCAGATGCGCAATTGCTGCACCATTTCCAGCGCGCGCCGTGGCGTGAGCGGGGCCAGCGCGCATTGCGTATCGCGCAGGATTTCCGCCCAGGTGCCGCCTGCGCCCACCATCACGATGGCGCCGAATTGCGCGTCCCATTGGCTGCCGATGATTAATTCGATGCCGCCGGTAATCATCGGTTGTACGACGCATTCGAGCGCCGCGCCCGGTTCCAGTTTGGCGACGTTGTCCGCGACGCGCTGCCAGGCTGCGGCGACGGCATCGTTGTTGCGCAAGTCGAGCTGCACGCCGCCGACATCGCTTTTATGCGTAAGCGTGCGGGAAATCAATTTCAATGCAACGGGATAGCCGGTGGCGCGGGCGGCAGCCACTGCCTCTGCCGCGCTTCGCGCGTGACGTTCAGGTGTCGCGGCAACGCCTGCAAGGCCGAGCAGTTGCTTGGTTTCGCTCTCGGTAAGTTCCGCGGCCGGCGCGGTAAACGCGGCGACGGCGCCAAAGCCGGCGGGCAAAACAGTTTTTTCAGCAGGTGCGTTCAACGCCTTGCCATATTCGATGGCGGCAGTCAGGACACGCAGCGCATCGTCCATGCGATTCGTATAAGGGCAATGCAATTCACGCAGGTTCGCGCGCGAACTGTCGACCAGCGTGCCCGGTGTCAGCAGGATGGCGGTTGGCTTGCCGCGGGCAAGGGCAAGTTCCGCCCACAGGCGCACTTTGTCGTCAAGTTGCGGCGTGGTGGCGACGACGATCAGCACTGCGGCCGTGTCGGGATCATCGGCGAGCAGCTCATAGCAGGCGCCGGCACTGGCAAGGCCCTGTTCACGCGCTAGCCCGCCGACATCCAGTGGATTGGCAGGGCGAGTTGCAGGCACGATTTCATGCAGCTTGCGTTGCGTCGAAGCGGACAATTGCGCCAGGCGCAGGCCGGCGGCAGCGATGCGGTCGGCGGTCACCGCAATGGTGCCCCCTGACGGCGACATGGCAGCGATGCCTTCGCCACCCGGCGCGCCAAAGCGGACCAGAAAATCGGCGCATTGTATAAGCGCTTCGGGATCATCGAGCAGGACCACCGCATGCTTGCGGCACGCCGCCGTCCATGCAGCGTCCGATCCGGCGAGGCTTGCCGTGTGCGAGCGCGTGATGTTCGCGCCCGCATCGCTGCGGCCGGCTTTGACTACCAGCAAGGGCTTGCGCGCGTCGCGGCAGCGCGCGGCCAGCGCCAGAAACCGCGCGCCGTCTTTGAGGCCTTCTATATATGCGCAAATTGCTTTGGTGGCCGGGTCGTCGAGAAAATATTCGATGAAATCGCAGATCTCGAGGTCGGCCTGATTGCCTACAGAGACTGCGGCGCTGAAGCCGGAACCGAGGTCCTGGGCATGCGAAATCAGCGCTGCCATCAGCGAGCCGCTTTGACTGACCAACCCTATGCTGCCGGCGGGCATGGGTTCTATGGCAAGGGCTACAGACGAAGTAAGCGCTAACCTTAGTCCCGGATTAATGAATCCCAGGCAGTTGGGACCGATCAGGCGCATGCCGTGCCGGTGCGCGATGCGAACCAACTCGTCCTGTCGTGCCGCGCCATCCGCGCCGATCTCTGCGAAGTCTGCGGTCAGCACGACGCAAGCCTTGACGCCAGCCTTGCCGCAGGCTTCGATGGTGGGGGCAATTTGTGCTCCTGGCACCGCCAGCAAAGCCACGTCGATAGGGCCCGGAGCATCGCTTATACCGGGGTAGGCGCGAAACCCCAGAATCGTGGGCGAGCCCGGGTTTATGGGTAAAACAGTGCCTTTAAAGCCATGTTTTACAATGAAGTTCATGACCCTGCCGCCGAATTTCTGGGAGCTTTCGGAGGCGCCGATGATGGCTACGGAGCGCGGGTTGAGGACGGCGCGCAAAACGGAAGAGGAGGGGGACATGGCAGATGCGACTTTGGGCCCCATGGTAACGAATTTGGCGCGCTGCCGCACCCGCCCGCGGGGCAGCGCAAATAATTGCCCCAACTGTTTGACACAAATAGAGGAAATCGCCATAATGTTTGGTTTCGTTCGGAGGGGTTCCCGAGCGGTCAAAGGGATCAGACTGTAAATCTGACGGCTCTGCCTTCGAAGGTTCGAATCCTTCCCCCTCCACCAGTACAAACGGGGCACCGGAAGGGTTGGGTTCCATCAGAGTTGCGGG
>JAIOOZ010000195.1 GCA_021414185.1 Betaproteobacteria bacterium | reverse complement strand
CTCGACGATTAGCTAAGACAAAATCAAAAACGTTAGCCACAGAGAGCACAGAGGACACAGAGGAAAAGAAAATAGAAACTATTGAATATCTTTCAGTCTCTTGGAATTTCTCTGTGACCTCTGTGTTCTCTGTGGCTGAATTTGTTTTAGAGTTTTAGGAAAACGTTTAGGAAAACACCATGACGAAACCCGCCAACCTGATTTTCATCCAGTCCGACAATCACAACCGGCAAATCACCGGCTGTTACGGCCACGCTATCGTCAAGACGCCGACGCTCGACAAGCTCGCAGAGCGCGGTGTGCGCTTCGCCAACAGCTACAGTACCAGCGCGTTGTGCTGCCCGGCGCGCGCGGCGATGGCGACCGGCCGCTACGCGCACGAGACCGGCTACTGGGACAACGCGATTGCTTACGATGCACGCTTCCCGAGCTGGATGCTGCGCCTGCGCGAGCAGGGTCACACGGTCGTCGCTATCGGCAAGCTGCACTATAAGGACAGCGTGTCTGCGAACGGCTTCAGCGAAGAAATCATCCCCATGCACCTGCACGACGGTCAGGGCGCGATCAAGAACCTGCTGCGCGGCTACGATGCGGAACCGCCGCTCAATGACGACAGCAAATGGAACCTCTACACGCTGCGCTCCGGCGCCGGCGAAACGCACTACCAGGAATACGACCGCCAGATCACCGCCAAGTCTGTCGAGTGGCTGCGCGCAAATACCAAACCACACGCCAGGCCGTGGGCACTCAAGATCGGTTATATCAGCCCGCACCCGCCTTTCACCGTCCCGCAGCGGCTGCTCGATCTCTATCCGGAGAAAGACATGCCGCTGCCAGTGCGTTACCGTCCCGGCGACCGTCCCGAGCACCCGTCGGCGCGCCATCTGCGCGAGATCGACGGTTATCACGAAATGACCGACGAGCGCATGTTGCGCCGGGTCGCTGCCGGCTACTTCGGTCTCATCACGCATATGGACGAACAGGTCGGCGCCGTGATGAAAGTCGTCGAGGAACTCGGCATGCTCGCGAATACTCGCATCGTGTACACCAGCGACCACGGCGAACTCTTCGGCTGGCAGGGACTTTTCGGCAAGAAGAGCCTGTGGGAAGGTTCGGTGGGCGTGCCTCTGCTGATGACCGGCCCCGGCGTGCCGGCGGGGCATGTCGTCAAGCAACTTGTCTCGCACGTCGATCTGTTCCCGACAGCGATTGCAAACGCAGGCGCAGAGCTCGCCGCCGCCGACCGCAATCTGCCGGGCATTTCTCTCTTCCCCGCCGTTGAGGGCAAAGAAACCGCGCGCCCGGTATTCGCCGAGTATCACGCGCAGGCGTCGAAAGCCGGCCAGTTCATGCTGCGCGACGGCGACCTGAAACTCATTTACCACGTCGGCATGCCGCCGCAGTTGTTCGATCTCGCAGCGGACCCCGACGAAGCGCACGACCTCGTCGATGAAAAACGCGATGCCGGCCGCGCCAAAGCGCTGGAAACGAAGTTGCGCGCGATCTGCGATCCCGAAGCAGTCGATGCCCGCGCCAAAGCCGATCAACGCAAAATGGCCGAGTTCTGGGGTGGCGCGGAGAAACTGCGGAGCGCCGAACAGATCATCTTCACCCCGCCGCCCGGTGTGTCGAGCGCGGAAGCGTGGGCGATTCCGAAGTAACCGCGGAAATCAAAGGTACTTGGCGTACGTTACATTTGGGCAGATAGTTTTTGGCAACTAAATTCTGGCACCTAAATTTCGTCAACCAATTTAAAGTTAGGCTTCGCTGATATCGACGCGGCGGCCCGCTGAGACAAACATGAATCGAACCCTGCCCACTCGCGAAGAGTTGATGAACAAACTCGAGAGCCTATGTTCCGGCGCTGAAGCACGTTCGGACGTTGCATCATGGGCAATTGCGTTCATCGTGGCTGACGATCTGCAAGTGACAGATCGTGTGGCGTGGAAGGTCTTAAAACAACTCGGAGCAGTCGATCTCATCGCACCGGACAGGCCGTACTTGTATGGAGTCGAAGACTTTCGAGCTTGGCAAGCCGAGCTGGTGCCTAACCCGTCGTTCCAACGGACGGCTGCGCCGCCGCTGAACTGAATCGTTAAGCTGACTACTTCTCAACCTAGGCCCGACATGGAAACCACCCCGGATTCCGCCCCACCCTCGCCGATGCGCATCCCCGTCACCGTTGTCCTCGCTGTGGTAGCGACCCCCCTTGCCCTCGTCGCATGGATTGCGCTCAGCGGTGGACAGCGGCCCGCCTACCTGCGCTCCGCGTGGATTCGCGCAGGTATCGTCACTGTGGCTGTGGGCGCAGCGCCGTTGCTCGCGGTTATCGCGGCTGCCGCGGTGGGTATCTGGCCGGACCCTAATCCCAATCCGATTGGTCTTGGCCTGCTTTTTCTCGGCGCCGGTGTGCTGGCGTGCATCTTGACGCTGATCGGTATTATCAGGGTCGCCACGCGCCCATAGAGCAGGGCGCGCCGTGGAGGCGGATAGTTCGATCCGCTAACGTTTGATTCCGGACAGGTCTTCGAACAGCAATCCCATAGATGCATTGTCCAGCTCTGCGCGGCCGGTGGCGCACAGTGCGGCCAGCATCTGCGCGCCCAGCGCCGTAACCGGCATGTAGGACCCGCAGGCGACGCCGGCGCCCAACGCCAGCTTGATGTCTTTCAGCATCAGGTTGGAACGAAAACCCGGCGCCAGCGTGCCGTCGAGCAGGCGCTTGCCGTGGTTTTCAAGCACGAAGCTTTTGGCGGTGCCGCCCAGCAGCGCATCGCGCACTTTATACGGATCGATATTCATTTTCTTTGCCAATGCGAACGCTTCGGCAACACCCATCATCGTGGCGGTATTGACGAGCTGATTGCACGATTTGCACAACTGGCCCGCGCCGCTCGCGCCGATATGCGTGAACGTTTTGCCGATTGCCTTGAATACCGGCATGCAGCGCTCGACGATAGCCGCGTCGCCGCCTATCATGCACGACAGCGTGCCGTCGATGGCGCCTTTGGGCCCACCGCTGATCGGCGAATCGATGAAATGCGCGCCTTTCTCGGTAACGCGCCGCGCGAAATCAACGGTCGCCGTCGCCGAGATCGTGCTGCAGTCGATCACGACCGAATTGTGCTTGATGCCATACATGACCACGTCGTCGTCGAACAGCACTTTTTCGACGTCAGGCGTGTCCGGTACACAAAGCAGCACGACCTCGGCCGCGACGAGTTCATCGACCTTGCCGCGGCTGCGATTGTGCACCGTCACCTTGAACCCCGCCTTGAGCAGGTTCTTAGCCATGGCGGCGCCCATGATGCCCAAGCCGATGAAGCCTATCGGCGTATTCGTCGTCACTGTCATTGGTATTCCCGTCGCAGGTTAATTACGAGTTGACAATCTAGTGCCCTCGCTCACAATACGCAAGCAAAGCGTAAGATGAACCATTGCATGAGTGAATGAGTTCCTTTCACCCCTCACCCCTTACCCCTCACTTCCTCAAATGACCCTCACCGAGCTCCGCTACATCGTCGCCCTCGCGCGCGAACGCCATTTCGGGCGTGCGGCGGAGAAGTGCTTCGTCAGCCAGCCGACACTGTCGGTGGCGATCAAGAAGCTCGAAGAGGAACTCGGCGTTACGCTGTTCGAGCGCCACACGTCTGACATCACGGTGACGCCGCTGGGCGTGCGCATCATCGAACAGGCGCAGCGCGTGCTCGAAGAAACTGCCGCCATCAAGCAAATCGCGGCGCAGGGCAAAGACCAGCTCGCGACGCCGCTGCGCGTCGGCGCCATTTATACGGTGGGCCCGTACCTGATGCCGCAACTGATACCCATAGTGCACAAACGTGCGCCGCACATGCCGCTGCTGCTGCAGGAAAACTTCACCGTCAAACTCGGCGAACTGCTGAGAAACGGGGACCTCGACGTTGCCATTCTCTCGCTGCCTTACGCCGATACCGGCATCGTGACGCAGGCGGTTTATGACGAACCCTTCCGCGTCGTCATGCCGGCAAATCACGCATGGAGCAAGAAAGCGAAAATTCCCGCCGAACAGCTTTGCAACGAGACATTGCTCCTGCTCGGCGCCGGCAATTGTTTCCGCGACCAGGTGCTGCAGACCTGCCCGCGCATGCGCGCCGGGGCCAGCAACATGCAGCAATCGCTGGAAGGCAGCTCGCTCGAAACCATACGCCATATGGTCGCCTCGGGCGTTGGTATCACCGTGCTGCCTTCGACCGCGGCCGAAAGCAAATCGGCGGCAAGCCCGCTGCTCGCCGTAAGACCCATCAGTTCGCCGCAACCCAGCCGCCGCATCGCGCTGGCCTGGCGCGCCAGCTTCCCCCGCCCGCAGGCCATCGAAGCACTGCGGCTCGCCATCCTCGCCTGCAAGCTGCCCGGCGTTACGCTGCTGCCAGCCGCCCAAATCGAGAGGTGAAAAAGCAGGATAGACGATAGACGGGCTTCCCCCTCTCGTCTCTCGCCTGGCGTCTCTCGATTTTCCCCCTTGCTCATTTCGATAGTCATACCCTATCGACACTATCGTAACAATCCATTGGATCAATCGACCCCGGGCACCTAAGATGCTCTCCGTGCAGCAAATAAATCGCGTTTAACCACTACCAGGAGAGCTCATATGAAACCGGAATCCATCACCATCAAGAACCTCGAAGCCGCGTTCGCCGGCGAGTCGATGGCGCATATCAAATACATGTACTTCGCGAAAATCTGCCGCGCAGCCGGCGACGTTGAGTCCGCGAAGGTGTTCGAGGAGACCGCCGCCCAGGAAGTGCAGCACGCGTTCGGCCACCTCGACCTGCTCTACCCGGCCGACCAGATGTCCCCGTCGAAGGCGCTCGAAATGGCGATTGCCGGCGAGACTTACGAATACACCGAAATGTATCCGCAGTTCCGCCACCTCGCCGAACAGGAAGGCAACCACAAAGCGGTCGCCGAAATGGACGAGCAGATCGTGGAATCGAAAGAGCACGCCGAGCGCTTCCAGAACACCCTCGCCAAGGCCGCGAAGCGCTTTGCCGCGCTGGCCAAGGTGGAAGAGCGCCACGCCAACCATTACCGCGCGACGCTCGCGAGGGTTAACGCCTAACGCTTAAAAGCAAGCCACAGAGGGCATTCTTTTCAATACCCCCTTGAGGGGTACAGAGAGCACAGAGGAAAAGCAAAACAAATTCACCGGATTGATTCCTTAATTCGCATTTCTCTGTACCCCTCAAGGGGGTATTAAAAAGAATGTTCTCTGTGCCCTCTGTGGCAAACGAATTTTCAGTAACCCTGATAAGGAGATTTAAAATGAAAAAGTGGCAATGCATAGTTTGCGGTTACGTGTACGACGAAGCCGCCGGCGATCCGGAGCACTGCATCAAGGCCGGCACGCGCTGGGAAGATATTCCGGCCGACTGGTCGTGCCCGGACTGCGGCGTGGCGAAAGCCGATTTTGAAATGGTGCTGCTCGCGGCCTGAGCCGTTTTAGCGTGCTGACTGAAGTAGAATAGCGCGCTCCAGTTATGCCGGCCCCTGCAGCACCGGGCCGGCATGACCGCTTTCGCAACCTTTACGAGTCCATCATCAAATGAACCCCATCGTCATCATCGGCAGCGGGCTTGCCGGCTACAACGTCGCGCGCGAGCTGCGCAAGCTCGACAAGGAAACTCCGCTCATGCTCATCAGCGCGGACAGCGGCCACTTCTACTCGAAACCGATGCTGTCGAGCGCGCATGGCAGCGGCAAAACGGCGCAAAGCATACCGCTAAATTCGGCGGAGCAGATGGCCGCGCAATTGAACGGCATCGTGCGCACCAACACGCGCATAACCGCCATAGAAACTGCGAATCACACTGTCAAAGTCGGCGACGAAACGATTGCCTATTCCAGGCTCGTGCTGGCGCTCGGCGCCGACCAGATCCGGCTGCCGATCAAGGGCAGTGCTGCCGACCGCATCCTGACCATCAACGATCTCGACGAGTACGCGATTTTTCGCGCGGCGCTGAAAGAAAAACGCACCGTCGCGCTGATCGGCGCGGGATTGATCGGCAGCGAATTCGCCAACGATCTGACGACCGGCGGCCACAAGGTCGAGGTCATTGACATCGCGGCGCATCCGTTGTCGCGCCTGCTGCCGCCCGAAGGCGGCGCCCTGCTGCAGAAAAAGCTCGCGGAACTCGGCGTCGTCTGGCACCTGGGCACCAGCGTCTCTGCACTCGACGCCGACGGCGAAAAACTGCGCGTCACGCTCGCCAATGGCCACAGCTTCAGCGCCGACGTTGCGCTCTCGGCAGTCGGACTGAAGCCGCGCACTGCGCTGGCGGCTGCGGCGGGCATCAAGGTCAATCGCGGCATCACCGTCAACCGCCATCACGAAACCAGCGCACCGGACGTCTATGCGCTCGGCGATTGCTCGGAAGTCGAAGGTCTCGTGTTGCCCTACGTGATGCCCATCATGCACTCGGCGCGCGCGCTGGCGGCAACGCTGGCCGGCAAGCAGACAGCGGTCAGTTACCCGGCGATGCCCGTGCTCGTCAAAACACCGGCGTGCCCGACCATAGTCTCGCCGCCGCCCATCGGCGTCGAAGGCAAGTGGACGGTCACGGCAGATGCGGAAGGCGTGAAATCGCTGTTCCACGATTCGTCAGGCAAGCTGGTTGGTTTTGCGCTGAACGGCAAGGCAACCTCGGAGCGCGCAGCGCTTACGCCGCAATTACCGCCAGTGCTGGCCTAAAGGCCGTGAGAGCGTGAGAGCGATAGAGCGGGAGAGGGGTTTCTTTTTAACGCCCTCGCGCCCTCGCGCTCTCACGCCCTCACGCCCTCGCGCCCTCACGCCCTCTCGGCCGTCAGGCCCTCGGCCAACAGCGCGCAATCGCAACTTCGACCCACGCGATTTCTGCATCGAGCGTGCTGTAGCGAACGCCGTCGCCGCCATTGCCTGCGCTGCCCTTGATCCGGTGCAGCGCGGCTGAGCGCAGGTTGGCGTCGCTCACGGCATAGCCCAGACGCTCGTAGCGAGCGGCCTCGATGGCGATTTCCTCGCGCGGCCCGTTGCCGAACCAGATCCATTGCGCGACGAAATCCTGCGCGACCTTTTCCAGTTCGCGAAAATCGCTGTCCGCAATCGCCTGCACCGGGTCGATCTCGCGGTATTCGGTGGCGCCATCTCCGGATATATGCCACAGCCGGCTCCATTCCGCCGCACCCTGCGTCGCCCATAGTTCGATGGCGCCGGTTGCCGCGTCGCGCGTAATCCGAAACAGTGCATCCTCGCTACCCGTCAGCATATAGCCGCGGCATTCGTCGCGTCCGGTGCGCATCACGGCAAGTGCGAGCTTGAGAAAGCCGCCGGCATCGATTTTGATCGCCACCGCATGACCCGCACCTGAGGCGGCGAGGTTCTCGACCTTCTGTTCCGCCAGCGCGCCGCGCGCGATGGTTGCGGTGCCGCGCACGCCGCTGCCGGCGTCTATCCATTCCGTCACCACGGTGAGCTCCGGAAAATCGCTGGAAGCCATTGCGAATGGCGGGAACGGAATTCCGCCATGAACCTTGAGGTCGTAATGCAACGCGCCGGCCGTATGCTGTTCTTCGCATTCGTCAGCGATGCCGTGCTCGGCGAACAGGAGCTTGAGTCGCGCATCGAATGCCGCGAGCACATCCGGCGCGCCGCTGATCTTGAACACCACGTGCGTCAACATCATGGGCGCCCCGGGATACGAAAACACGCGAGCCCCGCCACCAGCGCGCCAACTCCGATTGCCGCGAACGCGATCGCGTAGCTGGCAGTGCCTGTGACTATCGCCCAGAATACGAACGGCCCCACCACCACGCCGAAGTAAGTCATGCCCAAGGTAGCGCCGGTGGCCTGCGCGATATCGCCGGCGGGCGCGATGCGCGCAACTTCCGCGACGAACACCCCGTTCCAGCCGATCGCGCTGGCGCCAAACACCACCGCGAGCGCCACCACGCCCGCATACGGCCACTGCGCCGACACCTGCGTCATCGTGAACGCGCAGGCCGCCATCACCACGCCCAGCGCGCCCAGCACCACCCGCGCGTTTCCCATTACGTCGGCGGCCACGCCCCACACGACGCGGCCGGCGATGCCGGCGATCATCGCCGCCGAAAACACCGCGCCGGCCGTCACCAGGCTGAGCCCGCAGCGCTCCGTCAGGAACACCACGAGATAACTCGTAAAGCACACCTGCACGGCGGCATACGCGAACGAGATCAGTGCGATATCGCGCAGGGCCGGCGCGGCGAACACCAGCCGCAACAACGCCAGATGCGAGACGCGCGCGGATTGCGGCGAACGATTCCGGCCAGCATCGTAGAGCTCGCGCCGCGGCTGCACCGCCAGTGCCGTCATTGCGCACAATGCGCCGACGCCCAGCGCCGCCACTCGCCAGCCATATGCGACGATCAACATCGGCACCAGCGCGCCGGCGATAGCGCCCCCGAGAGGCACGCCGGTCTGCCGTATCGACATGATGACGTTGCGCAGGCGGTCTGGCGCGCGCGTCGAAAGTATGGTCGAACTCGCGGGCGTGACCGGGCCGTAGCCCATGCCGAGCATGAACGCGCCCATCACGCAGACCACGGGCGAGGCCAGCGCGAACAGCGCGATTCCGCCCGCGCTCCACAGCAGCGAGTGCTGGCTCACGCGCAACGGCCCGTGCCGCGCAACCAGCGCCCCGCCGCGCGGCGCCGACAGGCTGGCGGCGATGTAAGTCAATGTAATGATGACGCCTACCGCGCTCGCGCTCACACCAAGGTCAGCCTGGGCGGCGGGCGCCAGCAGGGGCGGCGCAAACACCGCGACCGACACCAGTGCCTGTACCAGCGTGGTAACCGCAACCGCGGCGACCAGCGCGCGCGTATCGGCGGCGCCGGCACTCATTGCCACGCCTTGCGAAAATACGGCAGGCTTCCGGCCAGCGCCATCACGCCGATCAGCACAAACGCCGGGATATAGCTGCCGCTCAGCAACACGGTCAACCAGAATACGACCGGTGCGATCACGATGCCGAGAAAATTAAATGTAATGACCGCGCCCGTTGCCAATGCGACGTTCTCCCCGGATGTAATGCGCGCAACCTCGGCGATATAGACGCCGTTCCAGCCGAACGCGCTGGCGCCGCACGCCATGCACAGCGCGATGACGGCCGCGTACGGCCATTGCGGCGACACCAGCGTGATTACAAACGCACACAGCGTCATGGTCAAGCCGAGCATGCCGAGCACGAGGCGCGCGCAATCGAAATAATCGGCCAGCGCGCCCCATACCATGCGCCCGGCGATGCCGCTCAGCATGGCCGCCGAGTACGCGGCCCCGGCGTCGATCAGGCTCATCCCCACGCGCTCGGTCAGAAACACGACGAGAAAGCTGCCAAAACACATCTGCGCGCCGGCGTACGTAAACGAGGTGAACGCGCCCTGGCGCAGTTCCGCCTGCCTGAAGACCATGCGCAGCAGGAACAGATGGGAGCCGTGCCCGGCCTGCCGCACTCCGGTGCGCCCGGCATCGTAACGCTCGCGCACGATTTGCAGCAGTGCCGCGCCCGCCACGCACAACACCGCGACGAGCAGCGCGGCGGCTCGCCAGCCATACGCCACGGCCAGCACCGGCAACAGCGCCCCGGCGAGTGCGCCGCCCAGCGTAACCCCGGATTGCCGGATCGACATGATGACGTTGCGCAGGCGGTCGGGCGTGCGCTCCGAGAGCATGGCTGAGCTGGCGGGCGTCGCCGGACCGTAGCCCATGCCGATCGCCAGCGCGCCCGCCGCGATGACGGCAGGCACTGCGCTGACGAACAAGGCCATGCCGCCGGCGGCCCACAGCAGGCATTGCTGGCTGACGCGTACCGGCCCGCTGCGTACCACGCGCGCGCCGCCGAGCGGCGCCGCATAAGCCGCCGCCACGAATATGAGGGCCGTGAAAATGCCGATTGCCGTCGCCGTCAGGCCGATGTCCGCCTGCGCGGCCGGCGCCAATACGGCCGGCGCGTATACGGCCATCGAGATCAGTGTCTGCGCCAGCGTGGCAAGCGTAAGCGCGATGACCAGTTCACGCACACTGCTTCGTTGCGGATTCAAGGCGACGCCGCCAGCGCCCGGGCCTTATGCATTAGCGCCCGCTTCAAGCGCCTGACCGATGTCCCACAGAATATCGTCGATGTTCTCGATGCCGATGGAAAGCCTGATCATGTCGGGAGTGACGCCAGCCTTGGCCTGCTCTTCTTCCGATAACTGCCGGTGCGTCGTCGATGCCGGATGTATGACGAGCGTCTTCGCGTCGCCGACATTCGCGAGATGGCTCATGAACTGCGCCGCCTCGATGAACTTCACGCCTGCCGCAGCACCGCCCTTGATGCCGAAAGTCATGACGGCACTCGCGCCCTTGGGCAGATATTTCTGTGCCAATGCGTAGTACTTGCTGCTTTTGAGTCCCGGGTAATTGACCCACGACACCCGCGGATGTTTTTCCAGAAACTGCGCCACCGCGAGCGCGTTCGCGCAATGGCGGTCCATGCGCACGTGCAGCGTTTCCAGCCCCTGCAGCAGCATGAAAGCATTGAACGGCGAAAGTGTGGCGCCCAGCGTGCGCAGCGTTTCCATGCGCGCTTTCATGGTGTAACCGAAATCGCCGAACGTCTCGTAAAAGCGCACGCCGTGGTAGCCGCGCGAGGGCTCGACCATCTCAGGAAAGTTGCCGTTGTCCCAGGGGAACCTGCCGGACTCGACGATCACCCCGCCCATCGTCGTGCCGTGCCCGCCGATGTACTTGGTTGCGGAGTGCACCACGATATCGGCGCCGAATTCGATCGGGCGGCACAGATAGGGCGACGCAAACGTGTTGTCGATGACCAGCGGAATGCCGGCGTCGTGCGCGATTTTTGCAATGGGCTCGATATCGAGCACGTTGATCTGCGGATTACCGATGGTTTCGGCGTACAGCATTTTGGTCTTTTTGGTGATCGCTTTTTTGAAATTCTGCGGATCGTCCGGATTGACGAAAGTGGTATTGATGCCAAGCTTGCGCAGATTGACTTCGAACAGCGCATAGGTGCCGCCGTAAAGTGTGCTTGCCGAGACAATCTCA